>CAIWPS010000758.1 GCA_903914615.1 uncultured beta proteobacterium
GCGCCGCCTTCCGACTTCGGAATGTCGCGGCGCAGGAACCGCGGCATTTCGGTCGTCTCTTGCGATGGCGCCACCAGCTGCGTCTTCCAGCGTGGCTCACTGCCAACGGCGTCGGCCAGCGCGCGAACCTTGGAAACAGGACCCGGCACGCTCGCCACCGCGCCGGGGTTGGGGGCCGCGCTCATTTCGGCGGTGATCCCCTCGGGGCCTGCGCCTGCATCATCCTGCGCCGAGACCGATGCTGCAGCATCTGCCATGGATTCCGGCTGACCAGGCTGACCGACGGGCGAGCCCGCTGGTATTTCATCCGGGGCCTCATTGCCCCATACGTCCCACCCATCGCGCGCGGCGCGGGCGTTCAATTCGATCTTCGACAGGTTGGGCCAGTTGGCGTCGATCCACTCATGGGCAAACAGCGGCTTGGCGCTGTGCTTGCCGCGATCGGCATCGTCCAGGCGCGGCCGCGCGGCGAAGATCACGCTTTCCGGCTGCGTACCCATCGCCGGCGCCACGAAGTCGCCGCGCGTGCCGATCAGCAAGACCTCGTCCCGGTCGCGGTTCCAGAAGCCGTTCCCGGACGGCCCGATCTGCACGAACAAATTGCGGCCCAGCTCGTCCTTGCCGGCCGGGACGATATCCTTCACCCAGGCGAAATAGGACTTGTAGGTAAATCCCCAGCTTTCCAGCACGCGGATGCCGCGGGCGAGGTCCGTGGTCCACCTAGCGCACATGCAATCGCGCGCCGCGATCTTGTCGACTTGGCGCGCCATGATATCGGCTTCGTCGCTGGTCGGGTAATGCTGATCGGCGGATCGGTCCAAGCCGGTTTCCCGGCTATAGACCAAGAAGCGCCATTCGGGGTCTGCGAGGATGACGCCATAGACCTTGTTGGGCAGCTGGGACTGTTTTGCGCCCAGCACGCGCTCGCGCTCATTGCGGTTGCCCTGTTTGATGGCGGTGCGGACGGCATTGGCCTTCCCGCTGTCGGCCAGCGCCACCGCGGCAGCCTGCGTCTCCGGGGAAAGCTTGGCAGCCTGCTCGCCCAGCGCCAGCGCGATCCTGCCGGACTTCACGGCCTCCACCAGCGCGGGGGTGCCCCGTTCCTGGATCGTCTTGGCGGAACGTACCGATCGCGCCGATACGCCAACCAGCCGCGCTGCCGTCTCCTGGTCAACCTTCGGCAATTTTGCCGAAGGTTCGAGGTCGACCCGCTCGCCTTGGCGCATGGTGGCCATTTCCACGCCCAGGAAGCTGCGCTGCTCGGTCGTCAGGTGCCGGCGCCGCAGGTTGAGCGAGATGACATGTTCCAGTGGCCCCGCCGCAATGGCGTCGGCGCCAAAGTTCGCCTCATTGAATTCCACGAACCAGCGCGGGTCCGTCAGTGGTGTCTCGACCGTGATGGTGCCCAGCGCCAGCAGTGCGCGGTACCGATTGCGGCCGTCCAGGATCATGCCCTGCAGGGTGATGATGCGCTCCGCCAGCATCTTCGCGCCCACGTCGGCGACAAAGGCGTCGAACTCTTCGCCCTCGATCAGCGGGAACAGGTTGGCGATCGGGTGAAAGCGGTCAGCGATGATCGGCAGCAGGTAGGTCATTGGTGTCCTGCCCCGGCCGCCGCCGACAACTCATGTTTCATCTGCTTTTCTGCTTCGACGCCCCCAGCGATCAGAGCATGGAAAATGTCGCGCGCGCCGGCCGGGGTGCCGTCGTCAATGCAGTGTGCAAAGGAATCGATGGTCTCCCCATGCTGGAGCAGCCGCGAAACCGCGATGCAGAACTTGTCCAGCAGGTTTTCGAGATCGGCACCGGTCTTGAACGGGCGCGCGAACAACTCGCCCAGCCGCCCATCGGCATAGAAGTTGAACTCCCCGGTGAACTGGAAATCGCTGCCCGCCAGGCGGCAAACCAGCGCCTGGCGAACGCCGTACCGGCGCCACGGCAACTGCTCGCGGGGCGTGGGATCGTTCATGCCGCCCTCCGCTCAGCCACCAGGGCGTCGATGTTCTTCATGTGGGCGCGGCACTGCCAGCCGGCAGCATCGGGCAGGACCTCAATGATCTCCAGACTGGTCCAGCTATCCGCGCGGCTCAGATGCTCGCCGGTGTATTGACAGCACCGATATTCGTAGACGGTCTGGCCGCCGACGGCACGGGTCCGCAGCTTGTCGGTAAGCTCCTTCGAGCGAGCCGCGAGCGGGCCGATGCCTCGCACCAGGCCGAGCAGCACGCCCGACTTCTTGGCGACGTATTCCTGATAAGGTTCCTTCGCCCACCACCAAGCCCCCACGCTGGCGCGCGGTGCAGCGTCCGCGTACACGGCGCCAGCGGGAACGGTCAGAACCGTACCTTCCGACATGGCGCGCTGTTGGACGCCGGTGATCAGCGCCGGGCCAAGCACCTTCATGCCGCCCTCCGCGGCCGCGCTGTCCGGCTTTCCATGTCTTTCTTGAGCGGCAGCGCCAGATGGTGGGCTTTGCCGATGATCGCCAGGCGCGAAAATGATGATCCCGTCGAATTGATTTTCTCGGCAATCGCACGAGCAGAAATCGGCGTCAGCCACAGGCTGCGAAGCATTTCCAGCCGTTGTTCGGTCCAGTTGACGCCTTTCTTTCCAACCTGCGTCATGGGCGCCCCGCGATCAGGCCCAGCACAAAACCGATGAAGAAGCGATCCGTTGCGGCCTTGAACAGGTCGCCGAACCACCCGCCGATGATGGCGCCGATCCGGGCGGCGCGCGCCGAGGTCGTCGGCGTTGTCAGGAGTGCCTCCGTCGGAGGTGCTGGCGCTGCCGCGCCGGCGCCGGTGGAGAGCATGAGGCGGAAATCCTCCACGGGCGTCTTCGCCACCAGCGCGTCGGCGGCGCTGTACATCATCGCGGCGGCCGCATCATGTCCATGCAGGTCGCCAAAGACCTTGCCGATCTCGTACACCATGCGGCGCGTCACCTGGGCCGCGTCGTCCTGCGGATAGCCCTGGTACAGACGCAGCACGCAATCGCGCATCTCGGTGCCGTGTTTGAGGATGATCCTGCGATTCATTTCTGCTCGGCCTCCCGTTTCAGAATGGCCGCGATGGTGCTGCGCCAGGATGTGCTGACCTCATGGACCTGCACGCAGCGCTCAATTTCCTGCTTGACCGACAGTGCTTCGTCGGCGCGGTCATGGTCACCACGCCCCGCCGCCTGTTGGTACCGTTCATCGAAGTGGCCATAGGCCAGCGTCACGTCGGATATGAGCGTGCGGTCGCGGCTCATTGGGGGCCATCTTCCGGCCACAGCGGTGCCTGCAACTCAACAGCGCTCCCGTCCGCCAGGGCATAGACGCCGGGCCCCACTTCGCGCAAATCGCCTGCGGCCACAACTTCCAGCAGCAGTTCGTTCGCCAGCTCTTCGTCAAGCCACAGCGCCGCCATGCCGGTGAAGGCCGTGAAGTCGCGCGTCCTGAAGGTCGGCGCGCCGTGCATCTTCGCAAACAGCTTGGCGCTGTCGTGCAGGTCTTGGCGGGTGATGGTGGCAGACTGGGTCATCAGCGCATGTCCATCGCGGTCAGATACAGATCCAGCACCGCTTCCTGTTCCTGGAAGTCGGCCTTATCCAACTTCCGGAGCCGGACCACCTGGCGCATGATCTTGGTGTCGAAGCCCGTGCCCTTGGCTTCGCTGTAGACCTCGCGGATATCGGCGCTCAGCGCCGCGCGTTCTTCCTCCAACCGCTCGATGCGGTTGACGAAGGATTTCAGATGGTCTTTGGCAAACCCTGACTTGGCCATCAGGCACCGTCCTTGAGAGTGAGGGGGATTCCGCATTCGCGGAGAAAGGCGATCGCATCCTGGAGGCTGCGCACGACGCCGCTGGGGCATCCGGTCAAAACCACCTCTTCATGGACCTCGACCTGTTTGGGGCTGAGCACGCCATTGGATGCCTTCACTTCCATCAGAAAGGCGCGACGGTCCCACAGCAGCACGAGATCGTGCACGCCGGGCTTGACGCCCAGGCCTTTCATGATGGAGGCCTCGACCGGCGAGCGTTTACCGCCGTTCGGCACCGCGAACAGCACATGCGGCCTGGGCAGCATGTAAGGCAGGTACTGCACAAGGTTGCGCTGTATCGCGTCTTCCTCGCGCCGCAGCGTCGGCTTTTTGGATTTGAGTTGCCCAGCCCCGAGCGCCATTACTCGTCGCCTCGTCGCAAGGTGTGGCAGCGGATGAAGCCGATCAGGAAAGCGCGGCGATGCCCCTCGCCCATAAGGGTACAGGCATGCAGGTCGGTGATGATCTCGCGCGCGGCTTGCCGGTGGCGCAGGACATGCTGCTTCTCTCCGGCGGCATCGATCCAATCAATGGCGACGCGCGCCGGTTCGGCGCCAACGACGGTTGCATCGACGCGGATGTCGGTGATGGAGCGGGATGCAGGCAGGAACTCGGTCATCGGTCCCAGTCCTGCCAATAGTGCTTCGGCTTCGCGCCTTCGTACTCGTGTGCGTTCAAATGCAACTCCTGCTGGTCGCGCGGGATCAACTCCAGCTGTTGGCTGATGGCGCCATGCTGGCGTGCCAAGTCCTCGGCCTCACCTGCTTCGATCGCCGCGCGCAGTTCGGCGGTTTTGTTATCCTTAATCGCCTTGAGCGATTTGCGCGGCAGCCGGCGCACGGCCGCCGTCACGCTGCCATCAGAGTGGCGGCGCGGTGGCCGGATCGTGTCGCCCTGGTGATGGCCGATGCCGCACATCAGTGGTGCATCCCGCCGAACAGGTCGCCCATCGCTTCGTCGCAAGCTTCGGCCGGGCCTTCCTCGGCCACCTGATGCTGCTGGCGCAAATAGGCGTGAAAAACCTTCTCCATGCCTTCCATGAAGTCGGGGTCGGTGTAGTGGCCGGTGAAGCCGAACAGGCGCGCGAACATCGCGCGGGCGCGCGGATTGGAGCGGGACATATTGGCCGCGGCCAGCAAGCTCATAGCGCTGTCGCCGCTGCGCTGCGATTCCACGGCCTTCGTGGTGCAATCCTGTTCCTCGGCCACCTGCTTGATGGGGAAGTGCAGCACGATCGCCTGCACTTCGCGGATCAGTTCGTTGCGGCCCAGGGATGGCAGAATGTCGCCAGAAGTGTTCTTCGGGTTTGTCCCTGGAAGACTTCCGGCACGGCGACCGGGAACAGTTCCTCGCCCGATGGAGGCAAGAGTTCCCGTGTTTTTTCCCTCTGCAAACGTCATGGCCGAAACCCCATGGTCAGGGCGCGGCGGGTTTCCGCTGCACCATTGTCAATGCCCAAACTGGCCCTGGGCGCGTCTGCCCAGGGTCCTTTTTCAGAAAGCGATTTCGATGAAGCCCCGCGAACATGGTCAGCTCATGTCCCCTTCCGTCTCCGCGCAGACCGGACGCGCGGCCGTGGACGCGGGACAGGGATGGCAGTCGTAAAATTCGATCCCGCCAGCATCGCCCGGCAATACGTGCCTGCCGCCCAGGCTGATGGCGATCGCGGGCAGCAGCTGCTCGCGCAACAGGGTTGTCAGGGCGGCGAAGGCCTCGGCTGCCGACAGCCGATCATCGTTGTGCAGCACCACCAGCGCGCCATCGACATGCGCAAATGTGAATGTGTCGATGCGGTTGACGGGCAGCGGCGATTCCTGGCGCGCCACGATGCGCAGCGGGGGACGGCCCTTCTGTCCCACCAGACGCAGATGGTCGCGGCTCATGGGCCCTCCTCGACCTCACCGGGGGAAGCCTTGTGGGCCTCCCCCGACTCGGCATCCGCTGGGGTTGCGACACCAACCAACGAAGAGGAATTGCCATGGCCACCGAAGTCCCTTGCCCGAAATGCGGCAAGAAGCACGCGATCTCCGACAGTGATCTTCGGACCAACCGAAAGCTCGATATCCCCTGCAGCTGTGGGTCGACGCTCAACATCTCCAACGATGTTCCGGACGCCCTCAGCAAAATCACGCAGGACTTCAAGAACATCCTGCGGTAGCGAAACGCCGCGCCTGGCCAGCGCGACCGCCTTGGCGGCGACGTCGCTCAGCAGCGTGAAGTCATCGCTGGCCTTAAAGTGGATGTTGAGGGTGATCTCAGCCATTGGCGGCCACCCCGCGCTTCGCCTTGCCTGTGCTGGTCACCCGAAGGTTGCGCAGTTGAGCCGCGGTGATCGGAAAGGCTTGGTAGAAGTCGGCACCGCGTCGGCGAACGACCAGCGACAGTTCACCTTCCCCCTTGCTCTCAAGCTTGAAATCCCAGTTGGGACGGGTGCTATCCGTGCTCATGCGGCGACCTCGCCTGCACCGTGCTGGGCGATGAACTTCGTGACTTTTTCCGCTGTCGCCAGCGTCAGGCTGCCACCATCCCTCAGCCTGCCGACCAGCTTTCCATCGTTGACAGCGAGCCGCCCGAAGGTGGTCTCGGTCATTTTCACGTCGGATCGAGCCAAAAAAGCATCGATCTGGTCCAGCAAATCACCATGGGTCATCGCAGGAGATTGGTGGGCTATTGCCCACCTGTCAATGGGCTATTGCCCAAGTGACCGGGTATAAAGGAGTGGGCATTCTCCCACTCATGGAATCGGCATGGCGCGCCCGCTTGAAGGACCAACTGACCCGGAAGGGCTTCAGTATGAAATCCCTTTCGAAGAAGGCTGGGCTGGGTGAGACCTATGTGCGCGACCTCCTGATTCGTGAACGTGAACCGAGCCTCAAAATAGCGGCAAGACTTTGTGCCGAATTGGATGTTCCACTTCAGGCAATCTTTGGCTCGCTATGGGAAGGTGTAGAGGAAGATCCCTCGCAGGTAGAGCCGTTGCCGGTCCCGCATATTGAAGGATTTTTGCCGGTCGGTCGGTTTGACGCCTCGTTCTCCATGGGACAAGGCAGCCTGATTCCTGATGACCCTGAGCCGATGGGCTACTGGGTGTTTGAGGAACAATGGGTTCGAGTATTCAGCTCTGCTTCGCCCGATCAGCTTGCTGTGGTGAAAGTGGACGGAGACAGCATGGCACCAACATTACAGGGTGGCGACCTCGTTCTGATAGATCGGAATCAAGCCAAGCCTAACCGCGAAGGTATTTATGCGATTACTGTCGGCGATGTGGCGTGGGTGAAGCGGCTATCGCTGAACCTTAAGACGAAGCGAATCCGTGTGTTGTCCGACAACCCTTTAGTCGAAAAACAGCCCGAAATGGACGAAGAAGATTTGTCAATTATCGGGCGCGTAGTCGCGCTCGTGGCGAGAAAAGTTCAATAGGCTAGAATTTAGCTGAGGCTTTGAGGGGAGCGCCGTCGCGCCAGACCTCGACTGATGCGGTTGACCCTATCGCTGTTGCTGCCACAGCGCCTTGAATGTCGCTGACGGAAGAAACCGGCTTACCTTGATAGGACACAATTACATCACCAGCCTTGATGCCAGCGATTTCACCTACCGAGAGGTGATCCACTTCAACCACAAATATCCCGTGGTTTATCGAGGTGTGAAATAGCTTACTATTGGCTTCGCTTAGGGCAAGACCATGTATACCAAGCTTTGCAGTCCCATGAAGCGGCCCTGCGGGAGCGTCGGCCGAAGCGCCGCCAGGTCGGTGCGCAGACAAGTAGGCGTCAACTGCTGCGAGACAGCCAGTAATCTCCGCGCCTGATAATCCATCCTTGAAATCAGGCCCAGCTTTTGGATTGAATTTGAATTTCCACGCGACAAGCGCGCCTGGGACATACGTCGCCGCGATGGCTCTAAGCAGGCTTTCTGGAGCGTCGAAGGCTACATGTTCGACGTAAGAGCATGATCCGTCAGAACAGTCAGAAACCTCCCTGTCGATTATCGTGACCGGCACATCAACCGGTCCGCTGGGCGCTTCGTAATTTGCAGTTTGGTAAAAATGCCAGTTGGTGTCCGTATACGGGATTATCTCATAGACTTGATATGTCACGCGCCCGGTTTTTTTATCTATGAAGGCTCGAAGGAATGCGTCTTCCCAGACGATTCCGAGCCACCCATGTTTGAACTCGTAGCCCTTCGACGTGTCTATCCTGGCGATCGTATCCAGTGGGTCATCTTTGAGAGTTGCGGTGTCACGGAAGTGCTCCATCGGGAGCGCAAAATACTTAGCTGCATCAGAAGCGGCATCAGCAAGCGCAACCGTTCCGGATAACAGTACGGTAAGAATTGCGACGCTCAATTTGGGCATTTCGGTTCACTCCCGTTCGTCGCATCAAACCTGCCACAGCAGGGGCCGTGGTCGAAGTGGGCATTAGCCCATTGACGAGTGGGCTATTGCCCATTACGTTAGCCAATTCCGCTGCTTCGCGGTTTGGAGGAACAGGCCATGCAATCCATCAGATCATCCGTCGCGGCAGCCCTCCTTGGGTCCGTCGGAATGGGTGCCAGAGAGCGCTGGCATGCACCGAAGCTGGGCCTCCAGCGCGCCCTGAAGCGGCAGCGTGAGGAAGCCCAGCGCCGGGCCGCGCTTTATGCCGATACGCCCCCCGTGGGTGTCAGCCGCCAAGTGCGCCGGCTGGAAGCCCGCGCCGCCCTGAAGCTGCAGCAGGCGCGCCAGCGCATCCTGGACCGGCAGGAACGGGCAAAGGCCCGGAAAGCCCATCCGCGCCAGGATGTGGCGGCGTGAACCCGGCGCTTCCCACCATCGACGACCTGATCGCGGACGGCGCGCTGTTCGTCGCCAACCATAGCGGCGGCAAGGACAGCCAGGCGATGCTGATCCGCCTGCTGCGGGTCATTCCCTTCATCCAGCTGCTGGTCGTCCATGCCTCTCTTGGCGATGTGGAATGGCCCGGTGCTCTGGAGCATGCCAAGCAGCAGGCCGATGCCGCCTGCCTGCCTTTCGTGGTGGCGCGGGCTGAGAAATCCCTTCTCGACATGGTCGAGCGCCGGTTTCAGACGCGGCCGGACGTACCGTCTTGGCCGTCAATATCTCACCGCCAATGCACCAGCGACCTGAAGCGCGGGCCGATCGAGCGCGAAATCCGGCGCTATGCCAAGGCGAACGGCTTCACCACCGTCGTCAATTGCATGGGGCTGCGCGCCGCCGAGAGCCGCGATCGCGCGAAGCGGTTGCCGCTGACGCATCACGCCCGCAATTCGGTTGCTGGCCGCACCTGGTTCGACTGGCTGCCGATCCACGACCTGTCCACCGCCGCCGTGTTCGACGTCATCGCCACCGCCGGCCAGCAGCCCCATCCCGCCTATGCCCTCGGCAATGACCGGCTCAGCTGTGTGTTCTGCATCATGGGCAGCCGCAAGGACATTGCGAATGGCGCCATCCAGAACCCGGCCATGTTCGAGCGCTACGCCGCCCTCGAAGATCGCACTGGCTACACGATGCACGCCAGCCGCGTCCCGCTCCGCGAACTGGCACGGGTGTCGGCATGACCGACCTCCGCCTTTCCGAACTTTCCGAAGAAGAGCGCCCGGCCGGCCTGCGCGCCCGCGCGATGTTCTGGCGCTGTTATGTCGCTGCCTGCGCCGTCGCGATCATCGGCGCGGTTATCTGGGGGCTGGCATGAAGCGCAAGTCCGTTCCCAGGCCGCCATCCTCTTTCGAAGCATGCACCAGTCGGCGAGAGATTGTCCTGATGTGGCTTGGCGACGCCGCCGGCGGCGCGGCCTTGGTCATCTTCATGATCGTCGCTTTCGCAGTTGTCTCCGCGATCGCGCCGGACCGGGCCGCAAAGCATCACACCACCGAAATCGCCGCAACGGTGGCCGCGCGATGAAAGCAGACCGCCATGTCCAGACCACATACCGCACGGCTTCTGGAAGCCAGGGCGGAATGCCAGCGCTGCGCCTGGAATGTCGAGGGCAAAAACGCCCAGGCACTGGCGGCGCAGCATTACGACAAGCACCGGCACGCGGTTCGCGTGATCACCACAATGGAGATTGTGTACGGCGTGTCGGCGTCGGCGACCGTCAAGAAGGGCGGTCAAGACAGTTTCCTGTGAAGCTTCTGCACTGCCAGCGCAACGGCTTTGACCTGGTCGAACAAACGCGGCGTGCAGAACTGGCCAAGGCTGCCGTCTGTGGCGCACTGCGCGTCCCGGTGGCGGCCCTGAATGGCACCAAGGGGGCGCCAGCGGTCGCGCAGGCGCGGCAGGTGGGCTACCTCCTGTGCCGGACGGCCCTGGGATTGTCCCTGCCCGCCACATCGCGCGCCTTTCGACGCACCCAGGCGACAGTCTGGCTGGGCCTGAAATCCTTGGCCCGTCGCATGCAGGCTGATGAGGCGCTGCGCGGCCTGGTGGAAATGCTCCAGACGCAGCTGCGCATCACCGTGGCCGACACCATGGGGGCAGAATGATCGAGTTCCCCATGTTCAATGCCCGCCCGGCACCGAAGCGCGTCCGCGATCCGCTCGCCGGCGTCCGCCGGGCGATGCACTGCGACGCCATGAGGCGCCAGCGCGAAGGCATGACGGCCGCGGAGGTTGAAGCGGCCGCGCGCAAGTTGATCCGCGACCGCTTCGATCGCGACGGCCAGGAAGCCGAAATCACCATGGCGATCTTCCGCAGCGCCAACCTGCCCATGGACAAGGTCAGCGAGCCGCTCGTGCGCAGCCTGATCAGGTTCGTGTTGGCCGACATGGCCGGAGAGCGCCCATGATCTGGCAGCCATCCCATCGCGCCCATACGCCAGCGCGCCTGCTGGCTGACCGTCACTACAGCCGCCAGAAGCCCGGCTCGCCCCAGTTCATGCCGCCCGGCTCTTGTCGCGTCCTTGTAGCTAACAATCGCAAGGCGGTGTTTGGACTGAGTAACCCCGATCCGCGCTTTGTCGGTCATGAATGGGCTGGCGCGTGGATTTGCTCGATCTTCCGCAACGAGAACGCCGGGCCGCTGGCGTCCGACATGATCCGCGAAGCCTTGGCCATCTTCCAGTCGCCTTACGGCTATGGCGCGCCGCCAGCCCTCGGCTGCGTCACCTTCGTCGATCCCAAGAAGGTTCGGGGCGTGTTGGTGCGCGGGGAGCGCGTCAAGGGCTTCTGCTTCATGAAGGCCGGATTCCGCCTGGTCGGGGAGACGAAGCGGCGCGGCCTGATGGCGTGGCAGCTTCTGCCCAACGACATGCCTGCGCCCAGGCTGATGCAGGTGGCGGCATGACGACCCGGCAGGAAATCTGGTGCACCTGCGGCCATTGCCAAGGGACCTGGTCGATTATGGCATTGCCGGCAACGGTTGAGGCCGCGGCCACCGCCATGCTGGACGCGACCTGCCCCAACTGCAGCCCCACGCCCAAGAAGCTGTTCCTGGCCCACGAGCGCGACATCGTAGCCGCCCAGCAGCGCGCGGTGCCGGCATGACGTCGTCAGGTCGCCCCCTCTGCCGGGATCTCGCCATGCGACAGCTGCGCGGGTGGAAGGGCGCGAATGCGCGCCGCCATAACCCCTTCACCGGCACGGGCATTCCAAAATCCACCGTAGCGGCCAAGCCCGCGATCACGCTGCGGCGTGCCGATTATGAGAAGAAGCGCGAGGCGAAGGAACAGTGACCGACGCGCCAACCACCACCTATGACGAATTCCTGTGCGCCAAGATGTGCGTCGCGCAGGCCTCGGGCTTTGTGGTGGACCCCGCCATCCTTAACCCGTGGCTGGCGCCGCATTGCAAGGCAATCGTGCCCTGGGCGCTGGCCGGCGGCCGGCGCGCGATCTTCGCCAGCTTCGGCCTGCACAAGACCAGCATGCAGCTGGAACTGCTCGCCCAGGTGAAGCGCGCGACCGGAGAACCGACGCTGTGCGTCACCCAACTGGGATGCCGCGACGAATTCTTTGACGACGCAGGCCCGCAGCGCATGGGCCTCACGGTCAAGTTCATCCGCCGCGCGGAAGAGATCGACCCGGCTGTCGACGTCCATATCACCAACTATGAGACGGTGCGGGACGGGAAGCTGGACCCTCGGCTGTTCGCCGGCGCCAGCTTGGACGAAGCCAGCTGCCTGCGCAGCTATGGCAGCAAGACCTATCAGGAATTCCTGCCGCTGTTCGCAGACGTGCCCTACCGTTTTGTCGCGACGGCCACGCCCAGCCCCAACCGCTACAAGGAACTGATCCACTATGCCGGCTTCCTGGGCATCATGGACACCGGCCAGGCCCTGACACGCTTCTTCCAGCGCAACAGCGAGAAGGCGAACGACCTCACCCTCTACCCGCACAAGGAAGACGAGTTCTGGTTGTGGGTTTCGAGCTGGGCCATCTTCATCGACTTTCCCAGCGACCTCGGATTCAGCGATGACGGCTATATCCTGCCGCCACTGAATGTCCGCTGGCACGAGATCAGCAGCAACCACGCCAGCGCCACCGTCGAGCGCGATGGCCAAGGCGCGCTGTTCAAGAACACCGCCCGCGGCGTGATCGAAGCCAGCCACGAAAAGCGCGACAGCTTAGGCGCGCGCGTGGACAAGATGGCGGAGATCATCGCCGAGGAGCCGGCCGCGCACCGGATCCTGTGGCACAGCCTGGAAGATGAGCGGCGAGCGATCGAAGGCCGCCTGCCGGGTGTGAAAAGCATCTATGGCACGCTGGACCTGGAAGAGCGCGAAGACCGCGTGCGGGCCTTCAAGACGGGCCAGAGCCAGTTCCTGCCGACCAAGACCGAACTCAGCGGATCAGGCGGGAACCTGCAGCGGCACTGCCACAAGCATCTGTTCCTGGGCATCGACTATGACTTCAACGACTTCATCCAGGCCATCCACCGTCTTCTTCGTTTTGGGCAGCGGCACCCTGTCGACCTTGATATCATCTACACCGAGGCGGAACGGGAAATCCGGCGCGAGCTGGAGGCCAAGTGGGACCGCCATATTGAGCAGCGCGCCAAGATGCGCGCCATCGTCAAGCAATACGGCCTCAACCATGCCGAGATCGCTGCGAGCATGCAGCGGTCTATCGGCGTGGAGCGGATCGAGGCCGCCGGCGAGCGCTACCTGGTGGCGCGGAATGATTGCGTGCTGGAAGCCCAGCGCCTGGCCGAGAACAGCCTGGGCCTGATCGTCACCAGCATCCCGTTCAGCAACCATTACGAGTACACGCCCAGCTACAACGACTTCGGCCACACCGACAGCAACGCCCACTTCTGGGGCAGATGGACTTCCTGACGCCGGAACTGCACCGCGCGCTGATGCCCGGCCGGCTGGCCTGCATCCACGTCAAGGACCGCATCCTGTTCGGCAATGTCACCGGCCAGGGCGTGCCCACCGTCAGTCCGTTCCATGCCGAAGCCCTGATGCACTACATCCGCCACGGCTTCCAATGCATGGGCATGATCACCGTCGTCACCGACGTGGTGCGGGAGAACAACCAGACCTATCGCCTGGGCTATACCGAAATGTGCAAGGACGGCACCAAGATGGGTGTCGGCTCGCCCGAATATGTCTTGCTGATGCGCAAGCCGCAGAGCGACCGGTCCCGTGGCTATGCCGACGAACCGGTGACCAAGGATCCTGCGGAGTACAGCCTGGCTCGCTGGCAGATCGACGCCCACGCCTTCTGGCGGTCCAGCGGCGAGCGGCTGTTGGCGCCGGAAGAACTGGCCCAGCTGAAACCGGAGGTCCTGTCGAAGCTGTTCACCCAGCAGTCCCTGCGCCAGGTCTACGATCATCACGCCCATGCCGAGACCGGCGACCGGATTGAGGCGCGGCGCAAGGGCGCCCTCCCGCGCACCTTCATGTCGCTCGCGCCCGGCAGCCACAGCGACATGGTCTGGCATGACGTCAACCGCATGCTGACCTTGAACGGCGCGCAATCTGCCGCCGGCCGGGAAATGCACGTCTGCCCGCTCCAGTTCGATATCGTGGACCGGCTGATCGAGCGCTACAGCAACAAGGGCGACCTGGTCTATGACCCCTTCGGCGGTCTGATGACCGTGCCCGTGCGCGCCATAAAGCTGGGCCGCCGCGGCGGCGCCAGCGAACTCCACGAAGCCTATTTCCGCGACGGCCTGCGCTATCTCGAAGCCGCAGAGGCCGAGGCCGCCATGCCGTCGCTGTTCGATCTGATGGCGACGGAGAAAGCGGCATGATCGTGGTCAGCGTCCAACTGTGGAGCGCGCGTGACGGCAGCAAGACCGAGCTGGCGCGCATGCACATCTGCAACGATGAAACAGGCACGCTCGCGCTGCGCAACTACATCTGCCGCGTGCTGCGCGGTCGATCCACGGCGCAGCTGGACAAGCTGCAGGTCCAGCGCCAGGGCGCTGTTAAAGGATGGCCTGCCCAGCGGCTGCACGTCTGGAACCTGGTGGCGATGGCGCTGCGCAATATGGGCTATGGCGTCGGAGAGGACGAATGAGCGCCCTCGGTCACCGTCGCCCCGCCCTCAATCGCAGCCGGTTCTACACCACCAGCAGCACGGTTGTGCACGCAGCCTGCGAGCATATGCAGCTGGGCACACCGTACCGCTTCATTGCCGGCACCGGTGATGGCGAAGTCGAGTTTTCCGGAATCGTTCAAAAAGTCGAGCGCGTCACCGCCGTGCGCTTCGAAATCACCATCGCGCGGTAGAGACCACTAGAGGAGAACAGTTATGACATCGCTTAAAAAGGCAAACCAGAATGCTCCGGCGCTGACGGCGACCGGGCCGCGTGCGATTTCCATTATTGCAGGCACGCAGTTCGCCGGCTTCCACTTCGAAGCGGACACGCCGGCCGATCTCGATCCCGAGCTGTTGCAGCCGGGCCGCGATTACGCCGTCACGGTCGCCGACGGCAAGATCGGGGTGACGGAACTGGCATCCACCACGCTGGCCGACAATGTCCTGGGTGGCTTTCATTTCGCGCCCGGCGGCAATGCCACGGCGCGCAGCGGCGGCGACAGCACGCCGGCGATCAACCCTTATTCCATTTGGGACCTGAACTTCCGGCCGGCATGTCCTGATCCGCGCGGCATGACGGTGGTCGAGGTTCCCGACGGCAAATCCTTCTGGTGCGACATTTACCTGACCGCGGCGGAACATGCCCTGGGCACCAGCCGCTTCGGCGCCATGGTCGCCGATGGCGGCGGCCTTCCCCGGCCGGTAGGCGACAAGGAATTCGACAACTTCAACTATGAAGCCGCCAAGGCGGTCGTGGCGCATCACGGCAAAGGCCTGCTGAGCGTCTATGAATTCTTCGCCGCCGCCTATGGCGTGACGGAGAAAACCGCCGCGAGCCGCGACCCCAAGACCACGCAGCTGGATGCCGCCAGGACGAGCAAGTGGGGTGTGATGCAGGCCACCGGTAACCTGTGGGTGTGGGGTCACGACGGCGACCCCGACATGCCGCGCGCGTCTCTGTTCGGCGGCTCCTGGTTCTACGTCGTCAGCGCGGGCTCGCGCGACGCGTTCCTCGTCTTTTGGCCGGCCGACTCGTTCGTCTATTTCGGCGCGCGCGGGCGCAGTGACCACCTGCAGCTTGATTAGAAGCCGCGACAGCGGCTTCCGAAAACCTCTCTAAAGGAACCCATCACCATGAAAAAGC
>CAIWPS010000759.1 GCA_903914615.1 uncultured beta proteobacterium
GGCCGCCATGTTGCCGTGGTAGTCGAGATGGTCGCGCGTGAAGTTGGTGAACAGCGCGACGTCGATCTGCACCGCCGCCAGCCGGTGCTCGACGATGCCTATCGACGACGCCTCCAGCGCGCAGGCGGCATAGCCGGCATCGACGAAGCCGCGCAGCGCGCCATGCAGCGTGACGGCGTCGGGCGTGGTCAGCCCCGTGGGCTGCAGGGTGCCGGGTGCGTGCCCGTGCCCGGCCGCCGCCGGCGGCTCGCCGACCCCCAGCGTGCCGATGAGGCCGCAGCGGCGTCCCAGCCGCGTCAGCGCCTGCGCCGTCCACCAGGCCGTGCTGGTCTTGCCGTTGGTGCCGGTGCTGGCCACCAGGTCGAGCACGGCGCTGGGCTGGCCGTAGTAGTCGCTGGCCACCTCGCCGGCCTGCGCCTTCAGGCCCTGAAGGGCCGCCACGCGGGCATCGTCGAAGCCCCAGGCTTCCACGCCTTCGGCCTCGACGAGGCAGGCCGCGGCGCCGGCGGCCAGCGCCGCCGCCACGTGGGCGCGGCCGTCGCTGCGTCGGCCCGGCCAGGCCAGGAAGCCGTCGCCGCCGCGCAGCGCGCGACTGTCGGTGTGCAGGCCGCCGCGCACGCGCGTGGCCAGCCAGGCGGCGGCCGCGGCGGGGTCGGGCAGGCGCTCGGGCGTCACGTCAGAAGCTTTCCTGCTCGGCGGCGAAGCGGGCTTCGGGCCTGGCGTTGATCTGTGCCTTGACGTCGATGTCGGGCGCCACGTTCATCATGCGCAGGGTCTGCTGCACGACTTCGCTGAACACCGGCGCGGCGACATCGCCGCCGAAGTAGACGCCGTTGTGCGGCTCGTCGACCATCACCGCGACGATGATGCGCGGCGCGCCGATGGGCGCCATGCCGACGAACCAGGCGCGGTACTTGTCGCTGGCGTAGCCCTTGCCTTCCTGCTTGTGCGCGGTGCCGCTCTTGCCGCCGACCGAGTAGCCGATGGTCTGCGCCTTCGGGCCGGTGCCGCCGGGGCCGGCGGCCAGCTGCAGCATCTTGCGCACCTCGCGCGTCGTCGCCGCCGAATACACGTGCAGCCCGACGGCAGGCTGGTCCTGGCGCAGGATGGACACCGGGATGACGTCGCCGTCGCGCGCCAGCGCCGTGTAGGCGCGCGCCATCTGCAGCAGCGAGGCCGACAGGCCGTAGCCGTAGGCCATGGTCGCCTGCTCGACCGGGCGCCAGTTCTTGTAGGGCTTCAGGCGCCCGGTGACGGCGCCAGGGAAGGCGATCTGCGGCTTCTGGCCGTAGCCGACGGCGCTGAACAGCTCCCACATTTCGCGCGGCTGCATCTGCAGCGCGATGCGCGCGGCACCGATGTTGCTGGACTTCTGGATCACCTCCTGCACCGTCAGCGCGGTGTGGGCGTGCGAGTCCTTGACCACCAGCGGGCCGACGACGAGGCTGCCCGGCGCGGTGTTGATGACGGTGTCGACCTTCACGCGCCCGGTCTCCAGCGCCCAGCCGATGACCAGCGGCTTCATCGTCGAGCCGGGCTCGAAGACATCGGTCAGCGCGCGGTTGCGCATCTGCGCCGGCGCCACGTGGCTGCGGTCGTCGGGGTCGTAGCTGGGGTAGTTGGCCAGCGCCAGCACCTCGCCGGTCTGCACGTCCAGCACCACCACGCTGCCGGCCTTTGCCTTGTGGAAACGCACGGCGTCGCGCACGCGCTGGTAGGCGAAGAACTGCACCTTGGAGTCGATCGACAGCGTGATGTCCTGGCCGTTCACCGGGTCGGCCTGGTCGCCCACGTCCTCGACCACCCGGCCCATGCGGTCGCGCACCACCGTGCGCTCGCCGGCACGGCCTTCGAGCTGGCGCTGGAAGGCCAGCTCGATGCCCTCGATGCCCTGGCCGTCGATGTTGGTGAAGCCGACCACGTGCGCCGCCGCCTCGCCCTCGGGGTAGCGGCGCTTGTACTCGCGCACTTCCTGAACGCCCTTCAGGCCCTGGGCCTTGATCTGCTGCCACACCGGCTCTTCGACGAGGCGGCGCAAGGTGACGGTGCTGGCAGCGCCTTGCAACCGCTCGTCCAGGTCGGCCGGCGTCATGCCCAGCAGCGCCGCCATGGCCTTGCGCTCGGCGGTGTCGGCGGCGAAGGTCTTGGGGTCCACCTGCACCGAGGGCAGCGCGACGCTGGTCGCCAGCACGAGGCCGTTGCGGTCGAGGATGCGGCCGCGGCTGGCTGCCAGCGCCTGCTTGTGCATGAAGCGCTTCTCGCCCTGCCCCTTGTAGAAGTCGGCGGCGACGACCTGCAGGTGGATGGCGCGGCCGAGCAGGGCCAGGAAGGCCAGCGCGACCATGAAGACGACGAAGCGCGAACGCCAGGGCGGCGTCTTGCTGGCCAGCAGCGGGCTGGTGGCGTAATTGACGCTGCGCACGCTGTTGCTGCCCGGGCGCTTCACTTCGCCACCCCCGATGCGGCCGGGTCGACGACGTAGGCGGTGACGGCCGGCGTGGCCGTGCGCATCAGCAGCCGCTCGCGCGCGGTGCGTTCGACGCGCAGGTTCGTGCCCTGGGCCTGGGCTTCGGAGGCCAGCCGCTTGTATTCGGCGTCGAGCTGCTGCTGCTCTTCGTGCGCCTGGTCCAGCGCGGCGAAGAGCTGGCGCGATTCATAGGCCGTGCGCACCAGCAGCAGGCAGCTGGCGATGAGGGCCGCGAGCAGGACGATGCCGAGCTTCGTCATGCCGCCACCCCGGTGCGTTCGGCCACCCGCATCACCGCCGAGCGCGCGCGCGGGTTGGCCGCCACTTCGCCGTAGGAAGGCTTCACGCGCGCCACCGACTCCAGCCGCATCGGCCGCGGCGGCGCGAAGGGGGCGCGACGGTCGGGCTCGTCGCGGCTTTCGCGGGCGATGAAAGTCTTCACGATGCGGTCTTCGAGCGAGTGGAAACTGATCACCACCAGTCGTCCCTGCGGCGCCAGCAAGGCCAGTGCCGCCTTCAGCCCCTGTTCGAGCGCTTCAAGCTCGGCGTTGACGTGAATCCGAAGAGCTTGAAACGTGCGCGTTGCAGGGTCCTGGCCCGGCTCGCGGGTCTTGACGGTGCGAGCCACGAGCGCGGAAAGTTCTGCAGTGCGGGTGACGGGAGCCCCGCTTTCGCGGCGAGCCACAAGCGCCTTTGCAATCTGAACAGCAAACCGTTCTTCGCCGTAGTCACGTATCACCTCCGCGATTTCGTGCTGCTCGGCACGGGCCAGGAATTGCGCCGCGGTCTCGCCGCGGCTGGTGTCCATGCGCATGTCCAGCGGGGCGTCGTGCCGGAAGCTGAAGCCGCGCTCGGGGTTGTCGATCTGCGGCGAGCTCACGCCCAGGTCGAGCAGCACGCCCTGCAGCTGCGCGATGCCCAGGGCCGCCAGTTCGTGCGCCATGTCGGCGTAGCTGGCGTGGCAGATGGTCAGCCGCGGGTCGGCGATCTGCGCCGCCACGGCCACGGCTTCGGGGTCCTTGTCGAAAGCCACCAGCCGGCCCGCGGGCGAGAGTTGCGCCAGCACGGCGCGCGCATGGCCGCCGCGGCCGAAGGTGCCGTCGACGTAGGTGCCCGCCGGCTGCGTCACCAGGGCCTCGACGGCCTCGGTGAGCAGGACGGTGGTGTGCTGCCATGCGCCGGGGGCGTTCACCGGATGACCAGGCTGCGCAGCACTTCGGGCCGGCCCTGCGCCAGGGTGAGGGCTTCGCGCGCCTCGTAGCGCGCCGTGTCCCACAATTCGAAGTACGGACCCACGCCCATGAACTTCACGTCCTTCTCCAGGCCGGCCCAGCTGCGCAGCTCGGGCGGCAGCAGCACGCGCGAGGCGCTGTCGATCTCGGCTTCGGTGGCGCTGCCGACGAAGAAGCGGCGCCAGGCGTCGTTCTCGGCCGGCAGCGACAGCAGCAGGGTTTCCAGCGGCGCCCACACCGACAGCGGGTACAGGCTGAGGCAGCCGTCGGCGTTCTTGGTCACCATCATCTGGCCGTTGTCGGAGGCCATGAGCTGCTCACGCCAACGGGCGGGCACGGTGATGCGCCCTTTCCCGTCCAGCGAAAGCACCGGACCCCCTCGAAACGTTGTGGCTGACACAGAGACCCACCAATCTGCACGAACCCCCACTCTAATCGACGAGGGCCGGCGGGTCAATGCCGTTCAGGCTTGAAAAATCAATCAAATCAACTACTTACGAATCCTTCTTGCAGTGGCGCGTAGGTGGAAAAAAGTGTTCCAAATGAAGCACTTGGCAGTTGATATGAAAGTGTTTTGTGAGATTGACAGGGCACAGGGCGCAGTGGTCCGGTGCGCCGCCCCGCGCCGGTGACGCACCAACCGGCGCCTTGGCGCCGGTCCTCGGCCTTGCGTTAGCTCAGCGTCCGGGCAGGCGCGCGGCGACGAGTTTCAGACTCATCGCGCCGGGCGCACAGCCGCCACGGGCGGGCACTGGCGCCTCTCGGCATCGTCTTTCGTCGCGGCGGCCAAGGTCGTCAGCCACTGCATGTTCGCCGCGTCATCGCTGCCTCCGGCACAACGCGGGGTGACGAGGGCGACGGTCCAGCCCGGGCAGGCGTTGCGCGTCAGGCCTGTCAGCGGGCAGGGATGGCCCTGGCGAAAGATCCTCACGTTCTGGCGTGACAGCAGGCCGGACTGCGCGGCCACGACTTCGGCGAACACCAGGGCGGCGATGGGCCACCAGCGCCAGCACCGGCGCAGCGGCCGCTGCATCCGCCTTGTCGCACCGGTGGCGCCCGCGGTGTCGGCCTGCGCCGGCCATGCCCAACTGGAAGTGCCCGGGGCGCTGACCCGCGAGGGCCTGGTCTGGTTCGAGGACATGAAGCGATACCCCTTGGGCCCTTGTCGGCGCATGCGTCCGAGAGCCTGTGAATGCGACGCTGGAGCGCCAGGAGCCTAGGCGCACCGCGGCGTTCCGACCGTGCGCCAGCGAACCTCGGCTGGTGGCCTCGGCGCCACGGCCCGCGCGCGGCGCCCGGGCGTGCCGCAGGACGGTCGCGCCATCGCCAGCATTTACCTGCGCTTGACGTGACCTTTGTTCGACGTCGCACAGACCACCCCTTTGACGCCAACCATGCTGGGCCTGCACTGCGACGCCACCCTGGAGCGCCCCGAAGTGAGCCCCGATGTCTGCCACGAGCCTGCCCGCCCCCGCGCCTGATCTGCCGAGTCACCGCACTGCCGCACCGGCCGTCGCGGGCGTGCGGCTTTGCTTGGTGCTGGGCGCGTTGGTGCTGGTCGGCGCGTGTGCACTCGGGGTCGCGTTTCCGGCCCAGCGCAACGGCGTGCTGCTGCTGCTGCTCGGCAGCATGGTGCTGTTTGCCGCCGCGCTGGTGCAGCAGTGGCGCGGGGGCGCCGGTCCCGCAGCAGCGATGCCTTCGACCGCCGCGAGCACGCCCGCGACCACCGGCACACGGCATGAGCCCGCGCGGCTCGCCGCACCAGCACCGGCACCAGCACCAGCACTAGCTCCGGCACCCGCAACGCGGCCGAAGCCTGCGCCGCCAGTGGCTTCGACAGCCGCGCCTCTGCCCGCCCCCGGCAGCGCCCCACCGCCGCACCCGTCGCCGCCGGCACAAGCCACGGCCGCTTCGGACGTGGAGCAACTGATGCAGGCGCCACTGGCCCATCTGCTGCTGGCCGCGCTGTGCAAGGACCCGGTCGGCGCGCGGCGCATCTTCGCGCAGGCCGTGCTGCACACCGACGCCGCGCCGGCCGCCGCCGCGCTTTCTGCCACCGAGATTCCCCACGCTGGCCCACCTGAGGATCGCCATGAACCCACATCCTGAATCCACGCCCTTCCCGACCGGCGCCGGCCGGTGGCGTCGCGCCACCTGCGCTGCACTGCTGGGCCTGGCCGGAGCGGTCGCTGCCGCGGCTGACCCGCCCCGCCCGCAGGGGCTGGTCGATCCGCCGAACACCGAACACCGCGTCGGCAAGTTCATCTTCGCCAGCCTCGTCACGCCCGACCTGGCGGCCTCCGAGCGCTTCTACGGCGGCTTGCTCGGCTGGACCTTCACCGAGCAGCAGGCCGGCAATGCCAGCTATGCGCAGGCGGCCGTCGACGGCGTGCCCGTGGCCGGCCTGGTGCAGCGGCCCCTGCGCAGCGGCGAGGCGCGGCAGCCGGCCTGGCTGAGCCTGATCGCCGTCAGCGATGTCGACGCCGCCCGCCGTACCGCGCTGCAGCGCGGTGCGCGCGTGCTGTCGGAGCCACACGACTGGCCCGGGATGGGCCGCGTGGCCGTGCTGGCCGACCCGCAGGGTGCGGTGTTCGGCGTCCTGGCCTCGGGCAGCGGCGACCCGCCCGACGAAGCCGCTGCGCCGGGCGAATGGATCTGGCGCTCGCTCTTCACGCGCGACCCCGACGCCGGCGCCGCCTTCTACCAGGACCTCTTCGACTACGAGGTCTATGACCTGCCCGACCAGGGCGCGGCTTCGCAGACCATCCTGGCCTCGGGCGGCTTTGCGCGTGCCAGCGCCAACGGGCTGCCGCCGAATTGGAGCCAGGCCCACGCGCACTGGCTGAGCTACGTGCGCGTCGTCGACGCCAAGGTGGCTGTCGACCGCGCCGTCGCGCTCGGCGGCAGGGTGCTGCTGGCGCCGCGCCAGGACCGCCACGGCGGCCGTGTGGCGGTCGTGGCCGATCCGCAAGGGGCCCCGCTGGGGCTGCTCGAATGGACCGAAACCCAGGATGCGAAGGTGGCACCATGAAGACCCTGCAACACGCCGGCCGGCTGGCCGCGGTACTGATGCTGTCCCCGCTGCTGCTGTTGCCGCTGGGTTGTGCCGTCGGGGTCGGCGACGGCTACGGCGGCAACGTCGGCATCGGCCTGGACTACTACGAGCCCTTCGGCTTCGACTACGGTGGCTGGGGCCCGGGCTACAACATCGGTCCGCCGCTGGGCGGCGGCCGCACCGGGCGCGGCAACCCTGGCCGCGGCGGACCCGGGCGCGGCTACCGTCCGGCGCCTGGCGGTCACGCCATGCCGTCGATTCCTTCCGGGGGACGTTCCGGCGGCGCGCGCCCCGGCGGCGGACAACGGCGCTGAACCCGGGCCGGGCGGATCGGCCGCCCGGCCCGGCTCGGCAACGCAGCGACGCAGCAGCGCAAAGCTACTTTGCGCTGCCTGCGCGATGCGGCTTGCGCAGGCTCAATCCGGTGCTGCGCCGCGCTGCCACAGTAGACAGTGCCGCCCTGCGCCGCCTTGGCGCCCCGGCCTGTCTTGGCCTCCCCTCACCTGAGCCTGTCCAAGACTTGCGCCCCATGAGCCCTGCAGCCACCACCGCCCCCAGCGCCGAGGCCATCGTCGCCACCGGCCTGACGAAGAGCTTCGGCGAAGGCGAGGCCCGCATGACCGCCGTCGGCGGCGTCGACTTCGTGGCCCACTTCGGCGAGATGGTGTTCCTCGTCGGCCCCTCGGGCAGCGGCAAGACCACCTTCCTGAGCATGATCTCGGGCATCCTGCGCCCCGATGCCGGCACCGTGAAGGTCAAGGGCCAGGACATCTGGTCGCTGGGCAAGGACGCGCTGGCCGACTTCCGCCTCAACACCATCGGCTTCGTGTTCCAGGACTACCACCTGTTCCCGCGCCTGACGACGGCCGAGAACATCGCCATCCCGCTGATCCTCAAGGAGCGCGACTGGAACCAGTCGATCGCCGCGGCCGTGAAGGTGCTAGACGTGGTGGGGCTGAAGGGCCGCGGCGAGATCCTGCCGGTCAAGCTCTCGGGCGGCGAGCAGCAGCGCGTGGCGATCGCGCGGGCCATCGTCGGCGAACCCGAGATCCTGATCCTGGACGAGCCCACGGCCTCGCTGGACGGCGACACCGGCAAGATGATCATCGCCTTCGTCAAGGAGAAGGTGCTCAACGCGCAGCGCTGCATCCTCATCGTCACCCACGACGCGCGCATCAACGAATACGCCGATCGCATCGTGCACATGGAAGACGGGCGCATCACCGCGACCGACGGGGGCACGGAATGAGAAACCGCGTCATCTTCGCGCTCGCCATCCTGGGCCTGGTGGCCGGGCTGGTGGCGGCCTGGGTCTTCGGCATCGAGCGCAAGGCCCAGCCGCCCGCATTCACGCCCGTGAGCAACCCCTACGCGACGGCCATCTATGCCAACGGCATCGTCGAGAGCGACCAGGCCGGCGGCACGAACATCAACATCTACCCCGAAGTGGCGGCCCCGGTGACGCAGGTGCTGGTGCACGAGGGCCAGGTGGTGAAGGCGGGCACGCCGCTCGTGGTGCTGGACGGCACTGTGCAGCAAGCAACGACCGAGCAGCTGCGCCTGCAGGCCGAGGCCGCGCAGGCGCTGCTGCAGGAACTGCTGGCGCAGCCGCGCAAGGAAACGCTGGCCATCGCGCAGGCGCAGGCGCAGCAGGCCGTGGCCAACCTGAAGGCCGCCAGCGACGCCTTCGACAAGCGCCGCGCGGCCTACGAGATCGACCGCAAGTCGATCAGCAAGGACGTGCTGGACACGGCCCAGAACGCCGTCCTGCAGGCGCGCGCGGCGCTGGAGGTGGCGCACCGCCAGCTTGAACTGACGCAGGCCGGCGCCTGGAGCTACGACATCGCCAACCAGCGCAAGCAGGCGCAGGCGCTGCTGCAGGCCTGGCGGGCCGGCAGCGCGCTGCTGGGCAAGTACACCGTGCGCGCCCAGGCCGACGGCGTGGTGCTGGCCGTCAACGCCGCGCCTGGCAGCTACGCCACGGCGCAGGGCGTGTACGACGCCACCACGCAGGGGCAGAACCCGCTGCTGGTGATGAGCGCGCCGCAGGACACCCTGGCCGTGCGCTGCTACATCGACGAGATCCTGGTCTCGCGGCTGCCGCCGCCCGGCCGCATCCAGGCCCAGATGTCGCTGCGCGGCACCACCGTCAAGGTGCCGCTGGAATTCGTCCGCGTGCAGCCCTACCTGACACCCAAGATCGAGCTCTCGGACCAGCGCCAGGAACGCGTCGACCTTCGCGTGCTGCCGGTGATCTTCCGCTTCAGGATGACGAGCCCGACGATGGCCTACCCGGGCCAGCTGGTCGACGTCTTCATCGGGCCCGCGGCCCCGGCCGACGCGGCTTCGCGGCCGACGCCATGAGCTTGCGTGGCTGCCCCTTGCTCGCCGCCGGGGCAATGGCCGCGGCCGTGCTGCTGGGCGCCTGCGCGGTGGGGCCTGACTTCACGCGCCCGGCCGCACCCGCGGCCGACCGCTACACGCCCGAGGCGACGCCGCAGGCCACGCTGCCTGTGGGCGGCGTGGCCCAGCGTTTCACCGCCGGCGGCAGCGTGGCGGCAGACTGGTGGCGGCTGTTCAAGTCGCCGGCGCTGGACGCCGCCGTGCAGCAGGCGCTGGACCACAGCCCGACCCTGGAGGCGGCCCGCGCCAGCCTGCGCCAGAGCCAGGACCTGCTGCGCGCCGGCAGCGGCGTCTTCTACCCGCAGATCGGCGCCGGGCTGGGCGCCGAGCGCGCCCGCAGTGCGCCGCTGCAGCAGGGCTCGAAGCTGCCCGGCAGCGTCTTCAACGTCATCACCGCCAGCGCCAGCGTCAGCTACACGCTGGACGTCTTCGGCGGCGAGCGCCGCGCCGTCGAGGGCCTGGAGGCACAGGTCGAGATGCAGCGCCAGGCGCTGCAGGCCGCCTACGTGACGCTCACCGCCAACGTCGTCAACGCCTGCATCGCGCGCGCGGCCTACGCGGCGCAAATCGTCGCCACCGAGGCCGTCATCGCGCTGGAAACGGCCCAGCTCGACAGCATCGAGGCCCAGGTGCGGGCCGGCACGTCGCCCTACGCCAACGTGCTCGCGCAGCGCAGCCTCATCGCCGCCGACCAGGCCCTGCTGGCGCCGCTGCGGCAGCGGCTGAGCCAGGCCGAGCACCTGCTGGCGCTGCTGCAGGGCACCGCGCCCGCCGCCGCCACGCTGCCCGCGCCGGCGCTGGACGCGCTGGCGCTGCCGCAGGACCTGCCGCTGAGCCTGCCTTCCGAGCTCGTTCGCCAGCGCCCCGACATCCTCGCCGAAGAGGCCGCGCTGCACGCCGCCAGCGCGGCCATTGGCGTCGCCACCGCGGCGCTGTACCCCAGCTTCACCCTGGACGCCAGCTTCGGCGGTGCCGGCCCGAACCTGGGCCAGCTGACGGGCGCGGCGGGCCGTTTCTGGAGCATCGGCCCGTCGCTGGCGGCACCGCTGTTCCGCGGCGGCACGCTGCGCGCGCAGCGCCAGGCCGCCGTCGACGCCTTCGAGGCGCGGCAGGCCGACTACCGGCAGACCGTGCTGGCCGCCTTCGCCCAGGTGGCTGATGTGCTGCAGGCGCTGGCCCACGACGCCCAGGCGCTGCAGGCGCAGGACGAGGCCCTGGGCAGCGCCGCGGCGGCGCTGTCGCTCACGCATGCGGGCTACCGCGCAGGGCTCGTCGCCTACATCGACGTCATGGCTGCCGACGTGCAGTACACGCAGGCCAGCATCGGCCGGCTGCAGGCGCTGGCGCAGCGCCTGCAGGACACGGTGGCCCTCTTCGCCGCACTGGGCGGCGGCTGGTGGAACGTCCCGCCGGCGCCAGCGCTGGCCGCGGCCACCGCACCATGAAGCACGCCGGCATCCTGCGCATCGGCTTCAAGCTGCTGGTCGGCGACAAGGCCAAGTTCAGCGCCCTGCTCATCGGCATCACCTTCGCCGTCTTCCTGATGATGCAGATGACGGCCATGTTCGCCGGCATCCTCAACCGCGCCTACTCGACGGTGACCAACATCGGCGCCTCGATGTGGGTGATGGACCCGGCCGTGAACACCGCGACGAGCGCGATCCCGCTGCCCGACTACCTGCTCGATGCCGTGCGCAGCATGGACGGCGTGAGCTACGCCGTGCCGCTGTTCATCGGCGGCGCGCAGGTGCGCCTGGCCAGCGGCACCTACCAGGGCGTGACGGTGGTCGGGCTGGACGACACCAGCCTGTTCGGCCGCCCCGAGATCGAGCAGGGGAACATCGAGGACATCTACGCCGACAACTCCTTCTTCGTCGTCGACGATGCCGAGTTCGACAAGCTCGAGAACCCCAAGGTGGGCACCACCTTCGAGCTCAACGACTTCCGCGGCGTCATCGTCGGCATCGCCAAGGTGGCGTCCAACGGCCTGAACGGCGTACCCACGCTCTACACCACCTACTACCGTGCCATCCAGTACCTGCCGACGACGCGCTTCACCATCTCGTACGTGCTCGTGCAGCCCAAGTCCCCGGCCGCCATTGCCGGCATCGAGCGCGAGGTGGCCAAGCTGGGCTACATCGCCCTGACCCAGGACGAATTCAACAGCCGGATCGCCGGCTACTACACCTACAAGACCGGCATCGGCACCAACATCCTGCTCATGACCGTGATCAGCTTCGTCGTCGGGCTGTCGATCTCGGGCCAGACCTTCTACAGCTTCATCCTCGAGAACCTGGAGAAGTTCGGTGCCCTGAAGGCCATCGGCGCCAAGGGCCGCGACCTCGTGCTGATGATCCTGTTCATGGCCACCTTCACGGCGCTCACCGGCTTCGGCCTGGGCATCGGCCTGGTGACGCTGATGATCTCGATCACGCGCGCGCGGCTGCCCAACTACGCCGCCATGATCACCTTCTGGAACCTCGGTCTGGCCTTCGGCATGGTCGTCGTGATCGCGGCCATCTCGAGCTATTTCGGCGTGCGCAAGGTGCTGAAGATCGAGCCCTTCGACATCTTCCGCGGCTGATGCACAGCGCCCTGCGGTCGATACACTGAAACTCCCCCCTGCCCTGTTCCGGCGCGCCGGGCTGCTGCCCGGCCGGCCTGTCCCACCCCTGCGAGGTTTCGATGCTGAAGTACGCTGCCGCCTACGCGGCCACACTGGTCGTGATGGTCGCGCTGGACATGGTCTGGCTGGGCGTCGTCGCCAAGCCGATGTACCAGCAGGGGCTGGCCCACCTGATGGCGGCGCGGCCGGTGATCCCGGTGGCCGTGCTGTTCTACCTCGTCTACGCGCTCGGGCTCGTCATCTTCGGCGTCGCACCGGCGTCCGCCGGCGGCTGGGTGCAGGCCGCGGCCGGCGGGGCGCTATTCGGCTTCTTCGCCTACGCCACCTACGACCTCACGAACTGGGCCACGCTGAAGGACTGGCCGTGGCTGCTGAGCCTGCTCGACATGGCCTGGGGCGCCGCGGTCAGTGCCGTGTCGGCGGTGGCCGGGCAGGCGGCCTGGCAGAAGCTGGGCGAGAAGCTGGGAGGCGGCTGACATCGCTCACCATCCTCCGAACATCCACATGGATGGTGATAGGATGGCCGCATGAAACCACCTGCCCCGCTGGCCACGCCCCGCGCACCCGACTCGGAGAAGATCACCATCAACCTCGGTTTCGTCGACCTGGGCCAGATCGACCTGCTGGTGGCCGAAGGCTTCTACGGCAACCGAAGCGACTTCATCCGCACGGCCATCCGCAACCAGCTCGCCAGCCATGCCGACGCCGTCAAGCAGGCGGTGGCACGCAAGACCCTGGTGCTGGGGCTGCAGCACTTCAGTGCCGCCGACCTGCGCGCGGTGCAGGCGGCGGGGCAGAAGCTGCAGATCCGCGTGCTCGGCCTGGCCAGCATCGCGGCCGACGTCACGCCCGAACTGGCGCTGGCCGCCATCGACGCCATCGATGTGCTCGGCGCGTTGCAGGCCAGCCCCGAGGTGAAGGCCGCGCTGGGCGCGCGCGCGGCGGCACGGCGATGAGCGCGCAACGCCTCGGCGGCATCGGCAGCGCGGCATGAACGAACATCTGGCCGAGCTGATGCGCCGGGCGACGCGCCTGACGCAGGGTGGCAAGCTGGCCGCGGCGACGCAGGCGCTGCAGCAGGTGCTGGCGCGGCAGTCGGCCGCGGCAACGACGGCAGCGCCCGCGCCGCTGGTCTGGCGCGACGGCGCCTTCGAACCCGCTGCGCCGCCCGCACAGACCGTGCCGCCACCGGCCGAGGGTGCGGGCCGGTTCGACAGCGGTCGCCACGAACACGGCGGCCTGGGCCGCGACTACAAGCTCTTCATCCCCGCCGCCGCCGGCACGCGCGCACTGCCGCTGCTGGTGATGCTGCACGGCTGCACCCAGGACCCCGACGACTTCGCGGCCGGCACCGGCATGAACGCGCTGGCGCGCAGCGGCGCCTTCTTCGTGCTCTACCCGGCCCAGGCGGCCGAGGCCAACCCGCAGCGATGCTGGAACTGGTTCAAGCACAACCACCAGCGGCGCGGCAGCGGCGAGCCCGGGCTCATCGCCGACCTGACGCGGCAGCTGGTACGGCAACACGGCATCGACGCCTCGCGCGTCTACATCGCCGGGCTGTCGGCCGGCGGCGCCATGGCGGCCACGGTCGCGGCCCTGCACCCCGAGCTCTACGCCGCGCTGGGCGTGCATTCGGGCCTGCCCTGCGGTGCCGCGCAGGACCTGAACGGCGCGCTGGCAGCGATGCGCGGCGGCGGCAGCGCGGGCCACGCCGCGGCGCTGCCGACCATCGTCTTCCACGGCGACCGCGACGCCACGGTCCACCCGCGAAATGGCGACGCGCTCATCGAGGCGGCGCTGCGCGCGGCGGGCGCGCCGGGGGCCGCGGTCGACGTTCACGAGGGCGTGGCGGCCGGCGGTGGGCGCTACACCCGCATGCGCTACGGCGCGCCCGGCCGGCCCGCGCTGGCCGAGCACTGGCGGCTGCATGGCGCCGGCCATGCCTGGTCGGGCGGCCACCGCGCCGGCAGCTACACCGACCCTGCCGGCCCCGACGCCAGTGCCGAGATGCTGCGCTTCTTCCTGCAGGCCGCACCGCGGCGCTGAAGGCACCGCCCAAGGTGCGCCGGCGCACCGACCGCGCCGCGCCACCCGGGCCCAATCGGCGCCACGCTTTTTGACCCGTCTTCAGGAACCCGCATGACCACCGTTATCGCCGCGCCCGCGCGCCCCGCCCCCTGCCCTTGCGGAGGCCGGCCATGATCCTCCTGCGCCTGTCGCTGCAGCTCGACTACGAGATCGCCGCCCCGGGCTGCGACTTCATCTTCAACATCCATGCCGCCCGCACCGAACGCCAGCAGGTGCTCGAAGAGCAGCTGACGATCAGCCAGAACGTGCCGGCGCAGGTCGACACCGACCCCGTGACGTTGAACCGCTACCTGCGCCTGAGCGCCTTGCCCGGCCCGCTGCGCGTGGCCTACAGCGCCACCGTGGAGCTGACGCATTTCGTGGCCCAGCCGGCGCAGATCGCCGAGGTGCCGGTGGGCCAGCTGCCGACGAGCGTGCTGAGCTACATCTACCC
>CAIWPS010000760.1 GCA_903914615.1 uncultured beta proteobacterium
CGACACCTTCTACCTGATGGACGCGGCGCTCTTCCGCCTGCCGCTGATGACCGAGGCCGCGGCCCAGGTCAGCAGCCTGGGTGCTTCGATGCTGCAGGCCCGCGCCGCCACGCCGGCGCAGACGCGGCGCGTCGTCGAACAGCTGGCCGTGCTGACCAGCAACGATGCCGCCACCGGCACCGACATCGACAAGGCCCTGGCCTACAACG
Source organism: uncultured beta proteobacterium (assembly GCA_903914615.1). Lineage (GTDB taxonomy): Bacteria > Pseudomonadota > Gammaproteobacteria > Burkholderiales > Burkholderiaceae_C > Rubrivivax. The sequence continues at coordinate 210 of CAIWPS010000760.1, forward strand.
CCGACGTCAAGGCGGCCGTCTCGCCCGACAGCGCGCGCAAGGCGCTGGGCGAGCTGGCCACGCGCGCCGACGCCACCGTGCTGCGCGCCGAGGGCGTGCAGGGCGAGGCCGCCGCGCACCTGGCCCAGGGCGCCACCGCGGGCGAGGCGATGTTCACGCTGGCCGCTGCCGCCACCACCGAGCTCGACCGCCTGCTCGCCGTGCGCGTGGCCGGCCTGCAGTCCGGCCGCAACATCACCGCCGTGGTGCTGGTGGTCAGCCTGCTGGCTGCGCTGTACCTCTTCATCGCCTTTCGCAAGGTGCTCGACGGCGGCCTCAAGGAAGTCGCCTTCCACATCGACGCCATGCGCGCCGGCGACCTGACGACGCAGCCGCGCGCCTGGGGCGCCGACGAGGCCGCGCGCCTGATGCACACGCTGGCGCAGATGCAGGCTTCGCTGCGCCGCATCGTCAGCCAGGTGCGCGGCGCGTCGGACCACATCGTGGCCGCCAGCACGCAGATCTCGGGCGGCGCCAGCGATCTCAGTTCGCGCACCGAGACCTCGGCCGCCAACCTGCAGCAGACCGCCGCGGCGATGGAGGAGATCGCGGCCACCGTGCGCCGCAACGAGGACACCGTGGCCCAGGCCACGCGCCTGGCCGGCAGCAATTCGCAGGCCGCCGTGCGCGGCGGCGAGATCGTCGAACGGCTGGTGCAGACCATGCAGGCCATCCACCTGTCCTCGGGCCGCATCGGCGACATCATCGGCACCATCGAAGGCATCGCCTTCCAGACCAACATCCTGGCCCTGAACGCCGCCGTCGAGGCGGCGCGCGCGGGCGAGCAGGGACGCGGCTTCGCCGTCGTGGCCAGCGAGGTGCGCGCGCTGGCGCAGCGCTCTTCGGCCTCGGCCCGCGAGATCAAGGGCCTCATCACCGGCAGCCTGGAGCAGGTGGCCGGCGGCGTGGACGTGGTGCGCCAGGCCGGTGCGACCATTGCCGAGATCGTCGACAGCGCGCAGCAGGTGCGCGCGCTGCTGGCCGAAGTGGCCACCGGCGCGCGCGAGCAGACGCAGGGCGTGGCCGAATCGGCGCGCGCGGTGCAGGAACTCGACCAGGTGACGCAGCGCAACGCCGCCCTCGTCGAGCAGACCGCCGCCGCTGCCGGCGCGCTGCAGAACCAGGCTCACGGCCTGGCCGAAGAGGTGGCGCAGTTCAAGCTCGCGCCGGCCTGATGTGCCGGCCGCTGCCGCACCTGAACAGGCCGCTTCCGTGACGCCGCCGCCGCGCCGGCGCTGGTTCGGCACGCTCAAGGCCCGGCTGATGCTGGCCAGCATGCTGGTCATTGCCCTCAGCGTCACGGTCTCGACCCTGGTCGTGCTGGACCGCTTGCAGGGCCGCAGCGAACAGGCGCTGATGGACCTGGAACGCGACAACGCCGAGCGCGCGGCGTCGCTGCTGGCCCAACGTGTCGTCGGCCTGCAGAACATGCTGCGTGTCACCGCGCGCAGCATGCCGCTGGCGGCACGCAGGGAAGGCGCAGCGGCGATCGAATTCCTCGACCGCAGCCAGGCGCTGACGGTGGCCTTCGCCACCCTCGTGGTCGCCACGCCCGACGGCCGTGTGCTGGCCATCCATCGCGGCGACCGGGCCGAGGACGCCGACATCAACATCAGCGACCGCGACTACTTCCGCCAGACCGTGTCCAGCGGCATCCCGGTGGTGTCCGAGCCCACCCTGGGCCGTGTCTCGAAGGAGCCGGTCATCCAGCTCGCGATGCCAGTCACCGGCGAAGGCGGGCGCGTCGAGGCGGTGCTCAGCGGCTCGCTGAAGCTGTCCTCGCGCAACCTCTTCGACGACCTCACCTTCGCCGCCGGCCGCAGCGACCCCAATGCGGCGGTGACCATCGTCACCGACGCCCGCGGCGTCATCATCTCGCACCCCCGCCACGAGCGCGTGATGCGCTCCATCGACACCGAGCCCGGCCTCGGCGACAGCGTGGCGCGCTGGGTGGCGCAGGGGCGGCCGGTGGAGCCCAGCGGCTTCGTCGCCCACGAGGCCGGTCATTTCGTGTCGCTCGCCGGCGTGGTCGGCGCCGACTGGATGGTCTTCCGCGTCACGCCCGACGCCGAACTGCTGGGCGGCCTGGCGCAGGCGCGCCGCGAATCGCTGGCCTGGGCCGCCGGCGTGGCGCTGCTCGGCGGCTTGTTCATCTTCGGCCTGCTGGCGCTGCTGCTGGGCCCGCTGTCGCGGCTGCGCGAGCGCGCCGCACGGCTGCAGGAAGCGGGGCTGGCGGTCGACGCCGGCTGGCCGCAGGCGCAGGGCGAGATCGGCGAGCTCTCGCGCGTGCTGCAGCAGGTCTTGCAGGAGCGCGCCGCGGCCGAAAAGGTGCAGCGCGTGCTGGCGCAGCAGATGGGCTCGCTGCTGGCGGCGGCGCCGATCGGCATCGGCTTCACCCGCGAGCGCCGCTTCGAGCTCGCGGGGGCCGAGTTCTGTGCCCTGCTGGGCTGGACCGAGGCCGAATTGCCGGGCCAATCGGCGCACGAGATCTTCTCCTCGGTGAACGACTACGAGGCCCTGGGCCGGCATGTGCGCGAGGCCTTCGAAGCCGGCCGCCCCTACGTCGGCGAATGGCTGTTCAGGCGCCGCGACGGCAGCACCTTCTGGGGCTGCCTGCAGGGCCGGCCGGTGGCCGCGGGCGACCCTGCGGCGGGCACGATCTGGATGCTCGAGGACGTGACCGAGCGGCGCCAGGCGCGCGAGCGCCTGTCGTGGTCGGCCAGCCACGACCCGCTGACCCGGCTGCTCAACCGCGGTGCCTTCGAAGAGCGCCTGCTGGGCTGGCTGGCCGCGCCTGCCGCGGGCGTGCCGGCGGCGCTGCTGTTCATCGACCTCGACCGCTTCAAGCAGGTCAACGACAGCGCCGGCCACGCCGGCGGCGACGCCGTGCTGCGTGCCGTCGCAGCGCAGCTGCAGGCCCAGGTGCGCGCGCGCGACGCCGTGGCCCGGCTGGGCGGCGACGAATTCGCGCTGCTGCTGCCCGGCTGCGTGGCGGCCGTGGCGGTGCAGCTGTCCGAGCGGCTGCATGCCGCGCTGTTGGCGATGGAAGTGCCGCACGGCGGCCAGCGCCTGCGCGTCGGTGCCAGCGTCGGGGTGGTCGAGATCGACAGCGCGGCCGGTCACGACGCCGGCACCTGGCTGGCCCGCGCCGACGCTGCCTGCTACGAGGCCAAGCGCGCCGGCGGCGGCGTCGCCCGCGTCGCGGCCGTGCCGCCGGCGTCCGCGGTCGCGTTGGCCCTGGCGTTCAACGCCTGAGCCTGTGCCGCCGGCCGCGCCGCGGCCTTCATTGCCGTTCGCGGCGGCCGATATCCCATGCAGGTGGGCTGCGCGACGCTGGCGCCGTGCCTTGGGCGCGGTGAATGTCGCACCGCGGTCCACCTGCCTATCCATGCCCGTACCGCCCCGACTCTCCCTGCCCCTGAGCGCCGCCCTGCCGCCGCCGGCCGCGCACGCCGGCGCGGCGCAGCGGCGGGTGCGGCTGGCCCTGTACCTGGGCTATGCGCTGCTGGCGCTGGCGGTGCTGGCACTGGGCTGGATGACGATGGACCTGGAGGCGGCCACGGGGGCCGAGGCCGCCCGGGTCCTGGGCCCGCGCCTGCCGCTGCTCGGCCTGCTGCTGGCGCTGCTGGGCGTGGTCGTGGTCGAGCCCGCGGCACGCGAGCTGCAAAGCCAGGGCCGCGGCCTGCACGCGCAGGCCGCCGAGCTGCGCCGGCTGGCCCTGGTGGCCGAGCACACCAGTGCGCTGGTGCTCATCACCGACCGCGACGACCGCGTGCGCTGGGCCAACGCGGCCTTCAGCGAGGTCACCGGCTGGAGCCTGGACGAGGCCACCGGCCGCTGCCCCGAAGAGCTGCTGGCGCACCCGCAGGCCGACGCCGGGGTGCTTGAGCGCGTGCAGACCGCCGTCTACCAGGGCCGCGGCCTGCGCGGCGAGTGGCTGCACCGCACCCGCGATGGCCGCGACCTCTGGCTCGACGTCGACCTGCGGCCGCTGCACGACGAGGCCGGCGAGCTCGAGGGCCATGTGCGGGTGTGCAGCGACGTCACCGCGCGGGCGCAGCAGCAGGCCAAGCTGCAGACACTGTGGGCGGCGCTGCCGGCCGGGGTGGTGGTGCAGGGGCGCGACGGCGAGGTCGTCGACGCCAACCGCGCTGCCGAGGCGCTGCTGGGCCTGTCGCTGGCCCAGCTGCAGGGCGTCGACGCGACCGACCCGCACTGGCGCGCCGTGCGCGCCGACGGCAGCCCCTACCCGGGCCACGAGCACCCGGCCCAGCGCACCCTGGCCACCGGGCTGGCGCTGCGCAACGAGACCCTGGGCATCCAGCTGCCCGACGGCGCCCTGCGCTGGCTGATGGTCAACACGCAGCCGCAGCGCGACGCCCAGGACCAGGTCACCGGCGTCGTCGCCTGCTACTCCGACATCACCGAGAGCCGCGCCCTGCAGGACCGCCTGAGCACCAACGCGCGCACCGACGCGCTGACGCGCCTGCCCAACCGCACGGTGGTGATGGAGCGGCTGCAGCGCGCCGTCGAGCACGCGCGCCGCCACGCCGGCTACGGCTTTGCGGTGCTGTTCATGGACTTCGACCGCTTCAAGCAGGTCAACGACACCCTGGGCCATGGCGCCGGCGACGAGCTGCTGCGGCAGATCGCCGAGCGCCTGTCGCGCGCGGTGCGGCCGGGCGACGCCGTCGGCCGCGTGGCCTCGCCCGACCACACCGCGGCGCGCCTGGGCGGCGACGAGTTCGTGGTCGTGCTCGAAGGCGTGCACGAGGCCGAGGCCGTGAAGGTGGTGGCGCAGCGGCTGCTGCAGGAACTGGCCGAGCCCTACCTGATCGCCAGCACGCCGCTGCCCTGCAGCGCCAGCATGGGCGTGGTCTGCTGCACCGGCAGCACCGCCTTCGACGGCGGCAGCGCCGCCGAAGCCGCCGAGGAGGTGCTGCGCAATGCCGACACCGCGATGTACGAGGCCAAGCGCGCCGGCCGCGGCCGCTGGGTGATGTTCGACCACTCGATGCACGAGCGCGTGGTGCGCGCGCTGGCGGTCGAGCACGACCTGCGCCGCGCGCTCAAGGAAGGCGAGCTCTTCGTCGTCTACCAGCCGGTGGTGGACCTGGCGACGCGCGCCATGGTCGGCGTCGAGGCCCTGGTGCGCTGGCGCCACCCGACGCGCGGCCTCGTCAACCCGGTGGAGTTCATCGGCATCGCCGAGGAAAGCGGGCTCATCGACGCCGTCGGCGCCGTGGTGCTGGACCAGGCCTGCGCGCAGTTCATGCGCTGGCAGCGCACGCTGGGCGAACGGGCGCCGCGGCAGCTGGCGGTGAACCTGTCGCGGGCGCAGCTGGAGCGGCTGGCCCTGGTCGACGACGTGGCCGCCGTGCTGCGCCAGCACGGCATGGCGGCCGCGCAGCTGCAGCTGGAGGTGACCGAAAGCCTGGCGGCGCAGGACGAGCGCGTGCAGGCCACGCTGCGCGCGCTCAAGGGCCTGGGCGTGCGGCTGGCACTGGACGACTTCGGCACCGGCTATTCGTCGCTGGCCTGCCTGCACCAGATGCCGGTGGACACGGTCAAGGTGGACCGCAGCTTCGTCAAGCATGCCGAGACGGTGGAATACCACCGCGTGCTCATCGAGGCCACCATCCGCGTCGCGCGCACGCTGGGCATGACGACGGTGGCCGAAGGCATCGAGACGCCGGGCCAGGCCGCGCTGATGCAGGTGCTGGACTGCGACCGCGGCCAGGGCTACCTCTTCAGCCGGCCACTGGAGGCCGCCGACCTGGAGGCCTGGGCCCAGGCCCAGGTGGCCAGCGAAGGCGCCGTCGCCTAGACTGGGCGGCGTGGCCGCAGCGCCCCGTCCCGACGGCCTGCAGTTCGTCGGCGGCATCGTGCGCTTCGTCGCACGCGCGGCCGCGCCGCGGCCGGCCTGCCTACACTGCCGCCGCAGGGGCCATGCGGCCTGCCCGCGGAGGACAAGTTCATGAAGAAGAAATGGTGGCTGATCGGCGGCCTGACCCTGGCCCTGCTGGCCGGCATCGGCGTGGCGCTGCAGACGGGCCTGCTCAAGGGCGAGGGCGGGCGGGCGCTGGCCAAGGCCGACGCCACGGCCGGCCAGAAAGACGCCAAGGACGCCAAGGACGGCAAGAAGCCCGACGTGCCGCTGGAATTCGCCAGCCGCGAAGTGGTGCAGCCGACGCTGGCGCGGCTGCCCGGCGTGGTCGAGTTCTCGGGCCCGCTGGTGGCGCCGCAGACCGCCATCCTGCGCGCCAAGGCCGGCGGCACGCTGCTGACGCTGTCGGTCGTCGAAGGCGACCGCGTGCAGGCCGGCCAGGTGCTGGGCCGCATCGAACTCGCCGACCTGGCCAGCCGCCTCGCCGAGCGCAGCGCCAACCTCGAATCGATGCGCGCCTCGCTGGTGCAGGCCGAGCGCACCCATGCCAGCAACGAGCGCCTGGTGGCGCAGGGCTTCATCTCGCAGATCGCGCTGGAGAACTCGCGCGCCGCGCTGGACACAGCGCGCGCCCGCCTCGACGCCGCGCAGGCCTCGCTGGACAACGCCAAGGTGAGCCTGCGCGACGGCACGCTGCTGGCGCCGATCTCGGGCATCGTCGCCAAGCGCCACGCGCTGCCGGGCGAGAAGGTCAGCCCGGAGCAGCAGGTGCTGACCATCGTCGACCTGGCGCGGCTGGAACTGGCCGGCACCGTGGGCACGCACGAGGTGGCGCGGATCGCCGCCGGCATGCCGGTGCAGGTGCAGGTGGAAGGCGTGACGCAGCCGATCACCGGCCGCATCGCGCGCATCGCGCCGGCGGCCGAACCCGGCACGCGCAGCATCGGCGTCACGATCGCGCTGGCCAACCCCGGCGAGACGCTGCGCGCCGGCCAGTACGCGATGGCCCGCGCCGTGCTTGCCGACGATGCCGAACGCCTGACCCTGCCCGCCAGCGCCGTCGGCAACACCTCGGGCCAGGACCATGTGTGGGTCATCGAGGGCGGCGTGCTGGCGCGCCGCGCGGTGACGGTGGGCCGGCGCGACGCGGTGTCCGGCCGGGTCGAGCTGCTGCAGGGCGTGACGCCCGAAAGCCAGGTGCTGGCGGCGCGCTTCGACAACCTGCGCGAGGGCGCCAAGGCCGCGGTGGTGGTGGCCAAGTCGGCGCCGGTGGCCTCGGCCGCCGCGTCCACGCCGCTGGTGCGCTGAAGAGGGGGCGGCCATGTGGATCACCCGCGTCTCCATCAACAACCCCGTCTTCGCCTGCATGGTGATGGTGGCGCTGTGCGTGCTGGGCCTGTTCTCCTACGCCAAGCTGGGCGTGGAGCAGATGCCCGACATCTCCTTCCCCGGCGCCTGGCTGGAAGTGCGCTACCCCGGCGCCAGCCCCGAGGCGGTGGAGCGCGAGGTCATCAAGCCCATCGAGGAGGCCGTCAACAGCGTCGCCGGCGTCAAGCGCATCACCTCGCGCAGCGGCGAGGGCATGGGCACGATGAGCGTCGAGTTCGGCCTCGACACCGACATGGGCAAGGCCATGCAGGAGGTGCGCGACCGCGTCGCCAGCGTGCAGAGCAGCTTCCCGCGCGACGTCAAGCAGCCCACCGTCGCGCGCTGGAACAACGACAACGCGCAGCCGGTCGTCAACCTGGCGCTGGTCAGCAAGACGCGCAGCCCGCGCGAACTGTCCTACCTGGGCGAGTACATCGTCGGCAAGCGGCTGCAGCGCGTCGAGGGCGTGGCGCGGGTCGAGATCAACGGCCTGACGCAGCGCGAGGTGCGCATCGACCTCGACCCCGTGCGGCTGCGTGCCTACCAGGTGACGCCGGCCGAGATCAGCGCCGCGCTGGCCGCGGCCAACGCCGACCAGCCCGTGGGCCTGGTCAGCGACAAGACCCAGGACGCGCTGCTGCGCGTGGAAGGCCGCGTGCGCGACCCGCGCCAGTTCGAGAACGTCGTCGTGGCGCGCCGCGGCGATCTCGCGCTCACCCTGGCCGACCTGGGCCAGCTCGTCGAGCGCGAGAAGGAGCCCGAGAGCTACGCCCGCATCAACGGCCAGCGCGCCATCAACTTCAACGTCTTCAAGCAGCAGGACGCCAACATCGTGGCCGCCGGCGAGGCCGTGAAGAAGGCCGCCGAAGAGGTCCGCAAGACGCTGCCGCCGGACGTCGAGCTGCGCCTCATCAACGCCAGCAGCGACTACGCCAAGAGCTCGCTGGACGGCGTGCGCGGCACGCTGTTCGAGGGCGCGCTGCTGACCATCGCCATCGTCTTCCTCTTCCTGCACAGCTGGCGCAGCACCATCATCACCGGCCTCACGCTGCCCATCTCCGTCATCAGCAGCTTCATCGCCGTCTACGCCTTCGGGTTCACGCTGAATTTCATGACGATGATGGCCCTGAGCCTGTGCATCGGCCTGCTCATCGACGACGCCATCGTGGTGCGCGAGAACATCGTGCGCCACGTCGGCATGGGCAAGGACCACCACCGCGCGGCGCGCGAGGGCACCGACGAGATCGGCCTGGCGGTGATGGCCACCACCTTCGCCATCTGCGCAGTCTTCGTGCCGGTGGCCTTCATGGGCGGCATCATCGGCAAGTTCTTCTACCCCTTCGGCATCACCGTGGTGGTGGCGGTGCTGGTGAGCCTTTTCGTCAGCTTCACGCTCGACCCCATGCTGTCCAGCGTCTGGAAGGACCCGCCGTCGGCCTACCTGAAGAAGCTGCCCGTCATCGGCCACGCCATCCGCGCCACCGACCGCGCCCTGGATGCGCTGCACCGGGTCTACGAGCGCACCATCCACTGGATCTTCTCGCCCCGCCGCTGGCGCATCGGCGTGCCGGTGTACGCCCATGCCTTCGACGACCGCTCGCAGCGCGACAAGGCCAGCCCGCGCGGCTGGCGCAGCGCCACCATCACGCCGCGCGGCGTCGTCGTCGGCGTCGGCGTGCTGAGCTTCTTCGTCGCCATCGGCCTGGCGCCGCTGGTCGGCAGCGAGTTCGTGCCGCAGACCGACCAGGGCTACACCCAGCTGGCCTTGCGCATGCCGGTGGGCAGCAGCCTGGAGCGCACCGACGCCAAGGTGCGGCAGATCGAGGACATCGTCCGCGCGCTGCCCGAGGTCGAGAACCTGGCCACCTGGGTCGGCGGCGCCGGCCAGCGCAACCAGGCCTGGCTGAACATCGCGCTGAAGCCGCGCGCCGAGAGGAAGCGCAGCCAGAAGCAGGTCGAGGACGCGATCCGCGAACTCATCGCCAAGATCCCCGGCAGCGACGCCACGCTCGGCTTCGACCGCCCGATCTACGTCGCCATCCTGGGCAGCGATGCGGAAGGGCTGGCGCGCGTCACCGACGAATTCGCGGCCAAGGTGAAGAAGATCCCCGGCGTCGTCGATGTCGAATCCTCGGTCAAGCCCGGCCTGCCGGCCTACGCCGTGCGCCTGCGGCCGGGCGCCGTGCGCGAGCTGGGGCTGACCGCGCCGCAGCTGGCGGCCAGCCTGCGGGCCTACGTCAACGGCGACACCTCGACCTGGTGGACCACGCCCGACGGCGACCAGGTCGACGTCGTGCTGCGCCTGAACGAGTCGCAGCGCCAGAGCATCGAGCAGCTGCGCATGCTGCCGGTGGCCTTCGCCAAGGACGGCACGCCGGTCACGCTGGACAGCGTGGCCACCATCGACACCGTCTTCAACCCCGAGATCATCCGGCGCCAGAACCTGCAGCGCCGCGAGGCCGTGTTTGCCGGCGTCAAGGACCGCAGCCCCGGCGATGTCGGCGACGACGTGCAGAAGCTCATCAAGGAGACCAACCTGCCCCCCGGCTACAGCTTCGACGTCGGCGGCCAGATGCAGCAGCAGGCCGAGGCCTTCAGCGGCCTGCTGGCGGCGATGGCGCTGGCGGTGATCTTCATCTACATCGTGCTGGCCAGCCAGTTCGGCAGCTTCCTGCAGCCGCTGGCCATCATGGCCAGCCTGCCGCTGGCGCTCATCGGCGTGATGCTGGCGCTGCTGTGCTGGCGCAGCACGCTGAACATCTTCAGCATGATCGGCCTCGTGATGCTGATGGGCCTGGTGACGAAGAACGCCATCCTGCTGGTGGACTTCGCCAACCATGCGCGCAAGGCCGGCGCCAGCGTGCCCGAGGCCTTGCTGCAGGCCGGCCTCACCCGCATGCGGCCCATCATCATGACCACGTCGGCGATGGTCTTCGGCATGTTCCCGATGGCCCTGGCGCTCAACGAAGGCGGGGAGATCCAGGCGCCGATGGGCCGCGCCATCATCGGCGGCGTCATCACCAGCACGCTGCTCACGCTGGTCGTCGTGCCGGTGCTCTACAGCTACCTGGCGCGGGCGAAGAAGCCGCGCGCGCAGGCCGCGCCCGAGGTGCTGCCCGGCAACGCCGCCGGGCCGCTGCCGATGCCGGCCGACCGCGACTAGCTAGCGCGCCCGGCGAGCCAGCCGCGCAGGGGCCGCCGTCAAGCCTCGGCGGTCGCCCGCTCGCGCTGGCGGTCCCAGGCCGCGGCGCGCTGCGGGGCGGCCGGTGCCGCAATCTCGAAGCGGTAGACGCCGCAGCCCACCATGGTGCCGTCGGCGGCGGCCTTGACGTAGGTTTCCTTGGCCGCGACGGCGCCGCTGAGCGGGTTGGTCACCTCGTACTGGACCCAGCCGCCGCCGGCGTCGACGGCGGCCCACACCTTGTCGACGAAGTCTGCGTCCAGCCCGGCCAGGGTCGTGTAGCTCTGGCCCACGACCTTGGGGTTGGCGCCGTAGACGCTGAAGATGCCGTCGCGCTCGACGCTGAAGAGGTAGAGGTCGCGGTCGATCCAGCCTTCCTCGGCGCGGTGGAAGTCCTGCAGCGCCTGCTGGCGCCCGACCTGTTCGATGTGGGCCAGCGCGCGCGCGACCATCGCCAGCGCCTCGTCGGCCGAGCCCTGGCGCAGCCGCATCGACGCCACCGCCTCGCGCAGCTTGGTGGCGCGGCTGACCAGCGCGTGCGAGGCCGTCGAAGACTCCTCCACCAGCGCCGCGTTCTCGCGCGTGATCTCGTCCAGGTTGCCCACCGACTGCGTCACCTCGTTCAGGCCCGCGCTCTGCTGGGTGCTGCTGGCCGAGATCTCGCGCAGCTGCAGCGACACCTGCTGCACGCCGCCGACGATGGTGGCCAGGGCGGTGCTCACGCGGGCCAGCTTTTCCGACGAGATCTGCACCTGCGTGCCGGCGTCGCCGATGAGCTGGCGTATTTCGTCGGCCGAGGCGCCGCAGCGCTGCGCCAGCTGGCGCACTTCGCTGGCCACGACGGCGAAGCCCTTGCCGGCCTCGCCGGCGCGCGAGGCCTCGATGGCCGCGTTCAGCGACAGCATGCCGGTCTGGAAGGCGACGTCGTCGATCACCGTCACCACCTCGGCCACGCGCTCGCTGGCCTGCTGCATCTGCTGCATGGCCTGCACGGTTTCCTGCATCGCCGCGTTGCTCTCGATGGCCTGGGCGGCCAGGCGTTCGGTCAGCGTGTCGAGCTGGCGCGCGGCGTCGGCGTTGTGCTCGACGGCCACCGAGAGCTCGCCGATGGCGCTGACGCTGTGGCGCAGGCTGCTGGCCTGCTCGTCGGTGCGGCTGGCCAGGCGCGCGCTGCCGTCGCTGACCTGCTGGCCGGTCTGGTTGACCATCGCCGCGCTGCTGCGGATCTCCGACACCAGCGCAGACAGGCGCTGGCTCATGGCGTCGACGATGCGGCCGATCTGCGCCAGCTCGTCGCGGCCGGGCACTTCCATGCGCGAGGCGAGGTCGCCGCTGGCGATGGCCTGGGTGCCCTTTTCCAGCGCCGCCAGGGCGCGCCGGAAGCTCAGCGTGAAGCAGGCCATCAGGTAGCCCATGGCGAGCAGGCCGAAGGCGAAGCCCAGGGTCTGCGCCGCCAGGCCGCGTTCGATGCGCTGGCGGCGCGCGCGCAGCTCGTCGCCGAGCCTTCCGGTGGCGTCGCGCTGCAGCGCCTGCAGCTGGCCGATGGCCAGCGTGCCGGCCTCGAAGTAGGCGGCGGCATCGGCCACGGGCGTGGCGCTGCCGAAGATGTCGCGCGTCTTCTGCGCCAGGTGCTCGACCTGGCTGCGCGCCTGCGGCCAGGAGCCCGGCAGGTCGCTGCCGGTGCGCTCCAGCGCCGCCAGCTTGGACGCCATGTCGGCCAGGCCGCGCTGCATGGCGCCGGCCTGGCCGAGCACCTCGACGCGGTCGTTGGCGGCCTGGCCGACGCTGGCCAGCAGCCCGGCACCCAGGCCGCGCGCCAGCGCCGCCGACTCGGTCAGCGGGATGAGCGAATTGACGACGACGTCGACCAGGAAGTAGGACCGTGGCTCGGGGTCCAGCACCAGCCCCGAACGTTCGCCGTTGATCAGGGCGAGCTGGCGCAGCGCCTGCACGGCCTGCGTGTGGGCAGCGAAGACCTCGCCGGGGCTGCCGCCGGGCCGCCCCTGTGCCAGGCCTTCCAGCGTCGCCTCAAGCGGCCGCCAGGTGTCGTCCATGGCATAGGGCAGGCCCGCGGCCAGGCGCTGGCTGAAGCCCGCCACGGCGCCTTGCAGCGCCTTGCGGGCGTCGTCGCGCGGCGCCGTGGCGGCGGCATCCCCGAGCTGGGCGCGGTAGCTCAGGCCGCGCAGCTTCTGGGTGTCGACGATGAGCGGCATCAGCAGGTCGGCGAGTTCGACGCCCGTGAGCTCGACCTGGGTCGAGCGTCGCAGTGCCAGCTCGGTCTGCATCGATCGCAGCATCAGCGTGCCCAGCGGCAGCAGCAGGCAGGCCGCCATCAGCGCCAGCTTGGCGTTCATGCGCAGCTGCTGCATCAGGCGCAGGCCGGGCGCGAGCAGGGCCTGCAGGGGGCGGGTGGCAATCTCGGTGCGCGACATGGCAGCTTTAGAAAGGAGCGGTTCGCCTGGCATGCTGCCCGGGGCCGGCGGGGTCGATGGGCCGAGCAGCGGCGCGAAGGCCGGGCAGTTCGGCGGTTCAGGCCGCCTGCGGCGCCTCGTGGCCGCAGCGCGCCAGCCAGGGCCCGACAGCCGACAGCGCCAGCACCTGCGCCGCCGCGCCCATGCGGATGGCCTCGCGCGGCATGCCGAAGACGACGCAGCTGGCCTCGTCCTGCGCCGCGGTCAGGGCGCCGGCCTGGCGCATTTCCAGCAGGCCGCGCGCGCCGTCGTCGCCCATGCCGGTGAGGATCACGCCCAGGGCGTTGCGGCCGGCGTGCAGCGCCACCGACTTCAGCAGCACGTCCACCGAGGGCTTGTGGCGGTTGACCAGGGGGCCGTCGCGCACCGCCACCAGGTACTGCGCGCCGCTGCGCTGCAGCTGCATGTGGCGGCCGCCGGGGGCGATGAGGACGCGGCCGGGGATGACGCGGTCGCCGTCGCGCGCTTCCTTGACCTCCATCTCGCACAGGCCGTTCAGGCGCGCCGCGAAGGCGCCGGTGAAGGTCTCGGGCATGTGCTGCACGATGACGACGCCGGGTGTGGTGCGCGGCAGCGCGGTCAGCACGGCCTCGATCGCCTGGACGCCGCCGGTGCTGCTGCCGATGGCGATGACGCGGTCGGTGGTCTCGTGCAGCGCGCCGCCGGCGGGGCGCACCGGCGCCTGCGATGCG
>CAIWPS010000761.1 GCA_903914615.1 uncultured beta proteobacterium
CGGGCGCAGGGCGCCGGCAAACAGGCGCTGGCGCGCAGGGCGGCCGCGCGCAAGCGCCACCCGGCGGCCGAGCGCACGCCGTAGCGCCCGGGCGGCGGCCCGGCTCGCACCGCCTGCGCACGAATGGCGCGGGAATGGCGCGGGCCGGCACCCGGCCTGCAGCGCAGCCCACGCAAGGTCTTTCGGCAGCGGCACCGCGACAGTCGCGGTGCGGCGGCTTAAAGTCCTCGTCCCGGGGTCTTGCGCCTGCCAAGGATTCAACATGAAACGCCTGCTCAGCCTCTTCGCTTGCGCGCTCGTCGCCACGCCGCTCTTCGCCGCCGACCTGCAGGCCGGCAAGGCCAAGGTCGACGCGGTGTGTTCGGCCTGCCATGGCGCCAACGGCATCAGCGTCAGCGATGCCATTCCCAACCTTGCCGGCCAGCGCGTGGCCTACCTGGAAGCGCAGCTCAGGGCCTGGAAGGACGGCACGCGCAAGAACCCCATCATGAACGCCATCGGCGGCCAGCTGGGCAGCGACGACATCGCCAACGTGGCGGCCTATTTCGCGTCGCTGCCGCGCGGCGACGGTGCGGCGAAATCTGAACTGATGCCGCAGATCGCACGCAACCGCCTCGCCTTCCCCGAGGACTACCGCAGCTGGGTGCAGTACGACCGCGTCGACCAGCCGGCGCGCAAGCAGGTGCAGCTGTTCTACGCCAACCCGGTGGCCGCGCAGGCCGCCCGCGCCGGCCAGCGCCTGCCCGACGGCGCCTACCTGCTGGGTGAGACCTATTCGGCCAAGCTGGGCGCCGACAGGCAGCCCGTCAAGGGCGCCGACGGCCATTTCGTGCCCGACCAGCTGCTGGCCTACGTCGCGATGTCGCGCGAAGCCGGCTGGGGCCGAGACTTCCCCGAACTGCTGCGCAACGAGGACTGGAACTACGCCGTCTTCACGCCCGCGCGGCAGCCCCGCGCCGGCTTCAACCAGGCCGAGTGCCTGGCCTGCCACAAGCCGCAAGACCGCAGCAGCTACACCTTCACGGGCGACAAGCTGGTCGCCGCCGTGCAGGCGCGCTAGGTAGGCGCGGTCGTGGACCTGCGGCCGCTGCGCCTGCGCCCGGGCGAGGATCTGCGCCGCGCGCTCGAGGCCGCGGTGTCGGCGCGCGGGCTCGAGGCGGCGTTCGTCGTCGCCGGCATCGGCAGCCTGAGGCCGGCCGTGTTGCGCCTGGCGGGTGCCGAGCAGAGCCTGCGGCTGGACGAGGACTGCGAGATGCTGACGCTGTCGGGCAGCGTCGGCGCGGCGGCTTCTCATCTGCACCTGAGCGTGGCCTGTGCGGATGGTCGCGTCGTCGGCGGTCACGCCGGCCACGGGTGCATCGTTCGCACCACCGCCGAGGTGCTGCTGGCCGAGTTGCCGCAGTGGCAATTCACGCGCGAGCCCGACGCTGGCACCGGCTATGCCGAGCTCGTCGTGCGGCCGCGCGCGCCGGGCTGACCGAGGGCCGAGGGGCGCTTTCAGCCGCGCCGCGCGCGCAGCCGCTGCGCGAAGGCCAGCACCTCGGGCGACTGCGCCACCGGCGCGCCGGCCAGCGCGGCGCGCAACACGCGCTGCAGCGTCTCGGGCTGCGGCGTCAGCGGGCCCGCGAAGCGCACGCCGCGTGCGTCGGCCACGACCAGCGTCGGGAAGGTCTCGACGTCGTAGTCGCCGACCAGTTCGGCCTCGTCCTCGATGTCGATCCAGTGCGTGTGCAGGTGCGGGTGCTGGGCGCGCAGCGGGGCCAGCACCTGCTCGAAGAGCGGCGCGTAGCCGTCGCAGGTGCGGCACCAGGCGGCGCACAGGCAGGCCACGTGCAAGGTGTCTTCGCGTTCCATCAGCGCCGGCATCGTAAGCCAGCCACTGCCGCCGGACATGCGGGCGCCGAATGTGCTGTACCGAATTCCTTCGTTCACATCGCGTGGCGCGGCGCCGAACATGCGGTCCCGTCACCAGCGCGAAAGGCCATGACATGGAAAGCGAAGACCCCGCCAGCGGCGACGAGACGTGCGGCTGCGCTCCGGCGGCACGGCTGCTCATCGTTCCCGGGCTCCACGACAGCCCGCCCGACCACTGGCAGAGCTGGCTGCAGGCGCAGTTCCGCGACGCCGTGCGCGTGACGCAGCGCGACTGGGCGCAGCCTGACCTGGAGCGCTGGGCTGGTCGCATCGGTGCGGTGCTGGAACATGGCGGCTGCGGCCCCTGGCTGGCCGTGGCTCACAGCTTCGGTGCGCTGGCCCTGGTGCGCCATCTGGCGCGCGTGCCCGGCTCGCCCATCGCTGCCGCGCTGCTGGTGGCGCCGGCCGACCCCGACAGGTTCGGCATCGGCGAAGCGCTGCCGCAGCAGGGGCTGGGCGTGCACACCACGCTGGTGCTCAGCACCAGCGACCCCTGGCTGGCCCCGGCCCAGGCCCTGCGCTGGGCGCGCCGCTGGGGCAGCCACACCGTGAACCTGGGCGACGCCGGGCACATCAATCTCGCCGCCGGCTTCCGCACGCTGCCGTTGGCGCGGCGCTGGGTGCTCTCCACCGGCCAGAAGCTCGTGCGCGAGCGCCGGGAGGCGCAGGCCGCAACGCCGCTTTTCGCATAAGCATGCGTGCATCGATTCGTTCGCCGGCCGGCGCCGCCTGCCTAGCATCCTGCGTTCACATCGCTTTCAAGGACGCCTTCCATGACCCGCCGTTCCCCCTTGCGTGCCCTGCTGGGCGCCTGCGCTGCCTTCGCGCTGGCCGCCTCGTTCGCCGGCGCTGCGCGCGCCAAGGACATCACCCTGCTCAACGTCAGCTACGACCCCACGCGCGAGCTCTACGTCGACTTCAACAAGTCCTTCAGCGCCTACTGGAAGGCCAAGACGGGTGACGTCGTCACCGTCAAGCAGAGCCATGGCGGGTCGGGCAAGCAGGCGCGCTCGGTCATCGACGGGCTCGAAGCCGACGTCGTCACCCTGGCCCTGGCCTACGACATCGACGAGATCGCCGAGAGGGCGAAGGTGCTGCCCGCGGACTGGCAGAAACGCCTGGCCCACAACAGCACGCCCTACACCTCGACCATCATCTTCCTCGTCCGCAAGGGCAACCCCAAGGGCATCAAGGACTGGAGCGACTTGAGCAAGCCCGGCGTCGCCGTCATCACCGCCAACCCCAAGACCTCGGGTGGCGCGCGCTGGGCCTACCTGGCGGCCTATGGCTGGGCGCTGAAGCAGCCCGGTGGCAGCGACGCCAAGGCGCGCGACTACATCGGCAAGGTCTACGGCAACGTGCCCGTGCTTGACTCGGGTGCGCGCGGCGCCACCGTGAGCTTTGCCGAGCGCGGCCTGGGCGACGTGCTGCTGGCCTGGGAGAACGAGGCCTACCTGTCGCAGAAGGAATTCGGCGCCGACAAGTTCGACATCGTCTACCCGGCCACCAGCATCCTGGCCGAGCCGCCGGTGAGCCTGGTGGACAGGAACGTCGACAAGAAAGGCGCCCGCGCCGTCGCCCAGGCCTACCTGGACTACCTCTACACGCCCGCCGGCCAGGAGATCGCGGCACGCAATTTCTACCGCCCCATCGACGCCAAGGTGGCGGCGGCCCATGCCAAGCAGTTCCCGAAGCTGCAGCTGTTCACCATCGACGACACCTTCGGCGGTTGGACGCTGGCGCAGAAGACGCATTTCGCCGACGGCGGCATCTTCGACCAGATCTACACCCGGAAGTGAGCCTCACCGCGAGGGCTTGCGACATTTCCTCATAAGCAAGCGCGGTTTCGTTCGTTCTCCTTCACTGGCGCGCTGCCTAGCATGCGCGCCAGTTGCCATTTCCTGGTTCGCCATGCCCTGTTCGCTCCTTTCCGAGCCGCGTCGCTCGCTGCTGTTCGCTGCGCTCGCCACGCCACTGGTCCTGGCATCGACGGCCGTGCATGCCGCGGCCCTGACCTTGCTCAATGTCAGCTACGACGTCTCGCGCGAGTTCTACAAGGACTTCAACGCCGCCTTCGTGGCGCAGTGGAAGAAGGGCGGCGGCGAGGACATCACCATCAACCAGTCGCACGGTGGCTCCAGCCGCCAGGCGCGCAGCGTCATCGAGGGCCTGGACGCCGACGTGATCACGATGAACCAGGCCAACGACATCGACATCCTGGCCGAGCGCGGCAAGCTGATCCCGGCCGACTGGGCCAAGCGGCTGCCCTTCCACAGCGCGCCGACCACCTCGGTCTCGGTGATCCTGGTGCGCAAGGGCAACCCGAAGAAGATCGCCGACTGGAGCGACCTCGGCCGCCCCGGCGTCAGCGTCATCATCCCCAACCCCAAGACCAGCGGCAACGGCCGCTACACCTACCTTGCAGCCTGGGGCGCGGGCATCAAGTCGGGCTTGAGCCCCGAGGCCGCGAAGGCGCTGGTCGCGCGCATCTTCGCCAACGTGCCGGTGCTCGACGGCGGCGGCCGCGGCGCCACCACCACCTTCGCACAGCGCAACCTGGGCGACGCGCTGGTGACCTTCGAGAGCGAGGCGCCTCTGATCGAGAAGGAATTCGGCGGCGGCTTCGAGCTCGTCTACCCCAGCCGCACCATCCTGGCCGAGAACCCGGTCAGCGTCGTCGACAAGGTCGTCGACCGCCGCGGCACGCGCAAGGCCGCCGAGGCCTACCTGCAGTACCTCTACACCGAGGCTGGCCAGGACATCGCCGCCAGGCACCACCTGCGCCCGCGCAGCGAGAAGGTGCTGGCGAAGTACGCGAAGGACTTCCCCAAGGTCGCGACCTTCACCGTGGACGAGGTCTTCGGCGGCTGGTCGCAGGCGCAGAAGGACCACTTCAACGACGGCGCGCTCTACGACCAGATCATCGGAGCGAAGAACCGTTGAGTGCCGCCTGCGAGTTCGCCCGATGATCTTCTCCCGCACGCTGCTCAAGCGCCACTCGGTGCTGCCGGGCTTCGACCTGGCGCTCGGCTTCGCACTGCTGTATCTGAGCCTGATCGTGCTGATCCCGCTGTCGGCCACCTTCCTCAAGACCTTCACGATGAGCTGGGGCCAGTTCGTCGATGCGGTGAGCTCGCCGCGGGTGCTGGCCTCGTACCGGCTGACCTTCGGCGCCTCGTTCGGGGCGGCCCTGCTCAATGCCTTCTTCGGCCTCGTCGTCGCCTGGGTGCTGGTGCGCTACAGCTTTCCGTTCAAGCGGGTGGTCGATGCGCTGGTCGACCTGCCCTTCGCGCTGCCGACGGCGGTGGCCGGCATCGCGCTCACCGCCATCTACGCCGGCAACGGCGTCATCGGCCGCTGGCTGCCGTTCAAGGTCAGCTTCACGCCGCTGGGCGTGTGGGTGGCGCTGGTCTTCATCGGCCTGCCCTTCGTGGTTCGCACGCTGCAGCCGGTGCTGGAAGACGTCAATCGCGAGCTCGAAGAAGCCGCCGCCACGCTCGGTGCCAGCCGCTGGCAGACCTTCACCCAGGTCATCTTCCCCATCCTGGCGCCGGCGCTGCTGACCGGCTTCGCGCTCGCCTTCGCGCGCGCCCTGGGCGAATACGGCTCGGTCATCTTCATCGCCGGCAACATGCCGATGGTGAGCGAGATCACGCCGCTGCTCATCATTACCAAGCTCGAGCAGTACGACTACACCGGCGCCACCGCCATCGCGGTGGTGATGCTGGTGGCGGCCTTCGTGCTGCTGCTGGCCATCAACCTGCTGCAGGCCTGGGCGCGCAAGCGCCAGGGTGGGCTGTGAACACGATGGTGCAGCCGCTGCCCGCGGCGACCACACCGGCCGCCGCAGCGGCGCCGCGGCCGGGCGCGGCGCCCCGGCGCATCGCCAGCGCCACCACGGAACCGCGCTGGGTGCGCTGGACGCTGATCGGCGCTGCGCTGGCCTTCATGACGCTCTTCCTCTTCGTGCCGCTGGCCACCGTCTTCTACGAGGCGCTGAAGAAGGGCCTGGGCGTGTACTGGGCCGCCATCAGCGACGACGACGCGCTCTCGGCCGTCAAGCTCACGCTCATCGCCACCGGCATCAGCGTGCCGCTGAACCTGGTCTTCGGCGTCGCCGCGGCCTGGGCGGTGACGAAGTTCGACTTCCGCGGCAAGAGCGTGCTGCTCACCCTCATCGACCTGCCGTTCTCGGTCAGCCCGGTCATTGCCGGCCTCATCTACGTGCTGGTGTTCGGGCTGCAGGGCTGGTGCGGCGAATGGCTGCGCGCGCACGACCTGAAGATCATCTTCGCCGTGCCCGGCATCGTGCTGGCCACCGTGTTCGTCACCTTCCCCTTCATCGCCCGCGAGCTGATCCCGCTGATGCAGGCGCAGGGCATCGAGCAGGAAGAGGCGGCGCGCGTGCTCGGCGCCGGCGGCTGGCAGATCTTCTGGCGCGTCACGCTGCCCAACATCAAGTGGGCGCTGCTGTACGGCGTCATCCTGTGCAATGCGCGGGCGATGGGCGAGTTCGGCGCCGTCAGCGTCGTGTCCGGCCACATCCGCGGCCAGACCAACACGATGCCGCTGCACATCGAGATCTCTTACAACGAATACCAGTTCGCCGCCGCCTTCGCGGTGGCCTCGCTGCTGGCCGGGCTGGCGCTGGTGACGCTGGTGCTGAAGTACCTCGTCGAACAGCGCGTGAAGGGCCAGAAGAACGCCGTGGGAGACAGAAGCGAATGAGCATCGAAGTGCGCAACCTGCAGAAGGCCTTCGGCCAGACCGTCGTCTGCGACAACCTCAACCTCGACATCCCCGATGGCGAACTGGTGGCCCTGCTCGGCCCCTCGGGCTCGGGCAAGACGACGCTGCTGCGCATCATCGCCGGGCTGGAAGTGCCCGACAGCGGCAGCGTGCGCTTCCACGGCGAGGACGCGACGCACACCGACGTGCGCGACCGCAACGTCGGCTTCGTGTTCCAGCACTACGCGCTCTTCGGCCACATGACGATCTTCGAGAACGTCGCCTTCGGCCTGCGCGTGCGCCCGAAGGCCTCGCGCCCGAAGGAGGCCGAGATCAGGAGCCGCGTGATGCAGTTGCTCAAGCTCGTGCAGCTGGACTGGATCGCCGACCGCTACCCGCACCAGCTCTCCGGCGGCCAGCGCCAGCGCATCGCGCTGGCGCGCGCGCTGGCCGTGGAGCCCAAGGTTCTGCTGCTGGACGAACCCTTCGGCGCGCTGGACGCCAAGGTGCGCAAGGAACTGCGGCGCTGGCTGCGCCGCCTGCACGACGAGGTGCACGTGACCAGCGTCTTCGTCACCCACGACCAGGAAGAGGCGATGGAGGTCGCCGACCGCGTCGTCGTGATGAACCACGGCCGCATCGAACAGCAGGGCACGCCCGACGAGGTCTACGACCATCCGGCCACGCCCTTCGTGCTGCAGTTCCTGGGCGACGTGAACCTGTTCCACGGCCGCCTGGGCACCGGCGACGACGGCGACGTCAGCTACGTGCGCCCGCACGAGCTGGAGATCGTCGCCGAGGCCGGCGCCGACACCTGGCCGGTGACGCTCAGCCAGGCGCTGACCGTGGGCCCGAACACGCGCATCGAGTTCCGGCGCGAAGGTGCCGAGGGCTACGTCGACGTCGAACTGCCGCGCGAGGCCTACACCGCGCTGCGCGAACGCGTCACGCTGGTGCCGGGCAGCCGCGTCCACCTGCGGCCGCGCCGGCTGACGCGCTTCCAGGCGCCCTGAGCGGCGCAGCGGGCGCGGGGCGCGCCGCGCTAGACTGGGTGATGAAACTCAGCCCCCTGGCCACCGTCACAGCGGCGCTGCCGCGCGAACCTCGACCCCGTTCCCGGTCGCGCCGCCTGGCGGCCAGGCTCGGCGCGCTGACCGGCCTGCTGGCGATCCTGGCAGTCGGCCCCGGTCGCGCCGACACGCTGCCGCCGCTGCAGGACTACGTCGGCACCTACGCCGACGGCCCCGGCCGCACGCTGGAGCTGGTGGCCGGCGACGAACTCTTCGCCGTCGAGGACGAAGCCAAGTACCGCCTGCAGCGCGTCGGCCCTGATGCCTTCGTCAACGCCGGTGGCCAGCGCATCGCCTTTCCGCGCAACGCTGCCGGCCAGGTGAGCGGTTTCGAGCTCGGCGGCGAACGGCACGCGCGGCTCTCGACCACCGTGGCCGCGGCGACGGTGGCACTGCTGCGGCCGCGCCCTGCTGGCCAGGACGCACCGGCCGACTACCACTACCGCCCGCCCGCGGACCTGCACGACGGCATCGCGGTGGGCGACATCGCGGCCTCCGACCTGGGCTTGGCCAGCGCCGAGGCCATCGTGCGCGGCGTCCTCGACGGCAGCTACCCCGACGTCGACAGCGTGCTGCTTTACCAGCGCGGGCACCTGGTGCTGGAAGAGTATTTCTACGGCTACAGCGCCGAGCGCACGCACCAGCTGCGTTCCGCCACGAAGTCCGTCGTCGGTGCGCTGGCCGGCATCGCCGTCGATCGCGGCGCGCTGCCCGGCACCGACGT
Organism: uncultured beta proteobacterium; assembly: GCA_903914615.1. Classification (GTDB taxonomy): domain Bacteria; phylum Pseudomonadota; class Gammaproteobacteria; order Burkholderiales; family Burkholderiaceae_C; genus Rubrivivax. The sequence goes on from CAIWPS010000761.1 coordinate 8,437, forward strand.
GCCGGTGCCGCCGCTGCTGGGCTACAGCCGTCTCGCTCACGCCGACCCGCGCAAGTCCGCCATCACGCTGAACGACCTGCTCACCATGAGCTCGGGGCTGGACTGCGACGACCACAACGCCAATTCGCCCGGCCGCGAGGAAGCCATCTACGAACGGCCCGACTGGGTCAAGGCGGTGCTGGACCTGCCGCTCGTCGCCGAGCCCGGGCGCCACGGCGCCTACTGCTCGGGCGGCGTGGCGGTGGTGGGCCGCGCCACCGAGCGCGCGGTGCAGCAGCCGCTGCCCGACTTCGCACAGGCGCGGCTGTTCGGGCCTCTGGGCATGGCGCGCAGCGACTGGCGCTGGAACTACGCGCTGGACAACACCAACCGCGAGTACGCGCAGATCCACCTGCGGCCGCGCGACATGCTCAAGTTCGGGCTGCTCTACGCCCAGGGCGGGCGCTGGCAGGGGCAGCAGCTGATCTCGGCGTCGTGGGTCGAGGCCTCGCTGCAGAGGCAGAGCGAGGTCGAGGGCACCGACTACGGCTACTTCTGGTGGCGCCCCTGGCTCAACGTGCCGACGCCGCGCGGCGCCCAGCGCGTCACCATGAACGCCGCGCAGGGCAACGGCGGGCAGAAGATCTACCTCGTGCCGCAGTACCAGCTCGTGGCCGTGTTCACCGGCAGCAACTACAACGCCGAGGGCACGCCGCCCAACCGCATCATGTCGCGCATCGTGCTGCCGGCGCTCATCGCCGCGGCCGTGCCGGCGCACTGAGCCCGGCCGCGGGCTCGCCGCCTCATCGCGCCGCTTCAGCGCGCCAGCAGCAGGTAGTCCAGGAGCTGCACGCCACCGGCGCCGCCCAGCGGCACCATCAGGCTGGCCACCAGCGGCTGGTCGAAGGTGGAGGCGAAGGCGCCGGTGGTGTTGGTCTCGACGGCGGCGATCAGCCGCTTGAACGGCTCGACCAGCTTGTCGCGCCCGCCGCCCGCCCCGGCCAGCCAGCGCAGGTCGGCCTGCATGCGTTCCAGGGCGCGGCTGCGCAGCTTCTCGGCCGTCAGCTTCAGCGCCACCGACAGGCCCACCAGCCACAGCAGGTAGGCGGCCGCGGTCAGGGCGATGGGCCAGGTCAGGGCCCAGTTGTCGAACAGCCGGCTGCGCGCCATCACCAGCAGCGCCAGCACGATGAAGGGGGCCACGATCAGCGGCGCCACGGCCTGCGTTGCGCGTGCCACCACCTGGACGTCGATCCAGTCGTCGAGCAGGCTGTGCGCTTGCGATGGCGGCTTGCCGTCGCGCTGCGCCGGGTCGGCGGCCACCGCCTCGACCAGCAGGGCTTCGTGCTCGCCGCCCAGCTCGCGCGCGAAGCGCCGCACCACGTCGGGCTCGTAGCGGGTGCGGCCGCGGCCCAGCACCAGCATCAGGCGGCAGGCGGCCATCGTGGCGTCGGCCACCGCCACCACCAGCACCGGCAGCGCCACCAGGGCGGCGGCCAGGCCGGTGATGACGAGGCGCCGGTGTTCCAGCCCGCGCACCGGCACTTCGGGGATGTAGTTGTCGGTGAGCAGGCGGAACAGGGCCGCCGCGCCCGCCAGCGTGACCAGCGACCAGAAGCCCACCCGCCACAGCCGCGGCCCTGGCCGACCGAGCTGTTCCCAGCGCTGCCAGGCGGCGGCGAAATCCACGCTGCCGGGCTCGGGCAGGCGCCACGCCAGCAGCGAGTTGCGCTGCAGCCAGTCGCGGACCTGCACCACGCGGCGCATGACCCGGCCGGGTGCGTCCGTCGGCAGCCAGACGGACGCGGGTTGCATCGGCTGCGCCTCGTAGCCCAGCCACGCAGCGTCGGCCTGCCGCGTGTTGGCGGCGCGCTGGCCGTGGATGTCCAGCGACACCAGCACCACGAGCGTGGCCAGCAGGTTCAGGAAGTGCGAGGGCCAGCCGCTCATGCCTTCCAGCCACAGCAGGGGCTCGCCCGGGCCGGGCTGGGCCGGCGAGGCCAACAGCACCGCCCAGCCGGCGAGCCCAGCCAGCAGCAGCAGCGACACCACCTGCATGCCGAAGGCCCGTTCGGCCGTGGCGGCAGGGCCAACGAGCCAGCGCAGGCCCGGCGACAGCAGGCTGGCTGCCAGGCCACCGAGCGCGGCCCAGGCCAGCGCGTCGCGCAGCCCCAGGCTGCCGGGGGCCACGGCTTCCATCGACGAGGCCGCGGCGTAACCCAGCCAGATGCCGTACAGCGCCGTCAGCAGCGACGTGCGCAGCGGCGTCGGCTCGCTCGGGCGCGCCGCCGCCGCCGCGGGCCACTGCAGCCACAGCCTGCGCGCCAGGCGCAGCGAAGGCGTCGAAGGCCAGCCGAGCAGCGCGGCGACGACCAGCCCGAGCCCGAGCGCGAGTGCCTCGCCGGTGAGCCCGCTCGGGTGCTGCTGGTGCTGCACCGCGGCGTCGAAACCCGCCACCGCGACGGCGCGGTTGCGGCTGATCTCGTACACCGAAGGCGTGGCCAGCGCCGCCTGCAGCGCCGTTTCCACCGCGCTGCAGTGGCTGCGGCACGAGGCCAGGCGTGCCGCCAGGTAAGTGGCGGTCTGGTAGGCATCGCGCAGCGGCGGCGTGCCGTTCTGCACCGCGTCGTCGGTCCAGCCGGGGCGGTCCGCGTCGGCAGGCAGGCGCGGCGGAAACGACAGCGGCAGGCTCGACGCCACGACCAGGTTGCGCGTGAAAGGCAGCGCCCGCGGGTGCACGAAACGCGCGTCCATGTCGGTGGTGAAGAACACCTTGTCCGGGAAGGTGTCGTGCAGCGCCTGCAGCAGCAGCAGCTTGTCGTGGACGTCGTTGGCGAAGATGCCGATGGCGCCGATGGGGCCGCCGCCGCGGTCGACGGGAATGCTCTCGCTGCGCCTGAGCGCATCGGCCATGCGCCGCAGGTAGTCGAGCTGGTTGCGCGACTCGGGCCATTCCACCGTCGCCGCCGCATCCGTCGTGCCGCCGGGAAGCGGCGCTGCGGCCTTGGTGTCGCTGCCCTCGCGCAGCGTGACGCCGTCGGTGCCGCGGAAGAAGTGCGACTCCTCGAAGTGGCTGACCTGCGGGTTGTGTTCGACGAGGCTGCGGAAGTTCAGCGCCAGGCCGCGCGAGTAGATGGAGTCGCTCTCGACGATGGTGACGATGCGCCGCGGCCGGCTCACCGGCAGGCGCTGCAGCACTTCGCCGGCCAGCATGCGCGCCACGCTGTCGTCGGCGCCGATCGTGCGCACGAAATGCACCTGGCGTTCCGCCTCGGGGCGCTGGGCGCGCTGGTGGACGATGCCGGTGAACTGCGCGTCCAGGAACTGCTGCAGCGTCTGCCCATACTCCTGCAGCAGCGGAATGTCGTGTTCCGAGATGGTCGCCGCCGGGCTGTAGAAATGCGCGTCGGCCAGCAGCTCGTAGCCGCGCGCCAGCGGCGCCTCGGGCTGGCCGTTGCGCCGCATCTGCGCGTCCAGCAGGCCGCGCAGCGCGACATTGAGCGCGTCCGACGACGACGGCCCGATGACGGCCAGGCGCGGGCAGCTCTGCGGCTGCGGGCAATCGGTGACGAGGTCCAGCAGCGCGGCCACGCCGTCCATCTTGGGCGTCGGCAGCGCCGACTCGTCGATCCAGATCACGGCAAGGTGACGGTAGGTGTCGGCGGGGTCGGCGCCCGGCCTGCCGCCGACGTTGCGGCCCTGCGAGAGCACCTCGTAGGGCATCTGCAGGGTGTCGCCGCCCGC
>CAIWPS010000762.1 GCA_903914615.1 uncultured beta proteobacterium
GACTGCCTGACCGCCTGCATTGGGTCTGCCTGCTCGCCGCGCTGTGTGCAGCGATTTCGGCGCCGGCCGGTGCAGCGCAGACCCTGGTGGCCGGCCCGGCCGGCTCGCCGATGGCGCTGGAAGACGCCGTGAAGCAGGCCGGCGACGGTGACACGGTCGAGTTGCTCTACGGCGAGTACCAGGGCACGCTGCTGATCGAGAACAAGCGCCTGACGATCCGCGGCGTGGGCGCGAAGCCTCCGGTCGTCAGCGGGCAGGACAAGATCGCCGGGGCCAAGGCGCTGTGGACGGTCCGCGGCGGCGCCGTGACGCTGGACAACATCGAGTTCCGCGGCGCCCGTGCGCAGGACGGCGGCGGCGCCGGCGTGCGCATGGAAGGCGGCCACCTGACGGTGCGCCACTGCGTCTTCTTCGACAACGAGCACGGCCTGCTGGCGATCAACGCCGAAGACGCCGAGCTGACCATCCGCAGCAGCGTCTTCGGTATGGCGCCCAAGGTCGTCGGCGGCCTGTACCACCTGCTCAATGTCGGCCGCATAGGCAAGCTGGACATCACCGGCACGCGCTTCCAGCAGGGCTTCGAAGGCCACCTCATCAAGTCGCGGGCGCGCGAAACCTTCATCGGCTACAACTTCATCCACGACGGGCTGCACGGTGGTTCGTCCTACGCCATCGACCTCGCCGCCGGCGGCGTGGCCACCGTCATCGGCAACGTCATCGCCCAGGGCGGGGAAAGCCAGAACCCGGTGGTGGTGGGCTACGGCTCCGAGAGCCGCGGCTGGGACGCCAACGCGCTGTACTTCGCGCACAACACGCTCATCAACTATTCCTGGCTGCCGGCCTGGTTCCTGCGCGTCTTCAAGGACCACCTGCCGGCGGCGGTACCGGTCTACGAGATCAACAACCTCATCGTCGGGCCCGGCGTCTTCTGGCTCGGCGCACCGGGCGAATTCGCCGGCAACAGGCATGCCACCAAGGGCATGCTGCGCGACGCCTCGACCTACGCCTTCGAGCTGCCGCCCGGCTCTGTTTGGCGCAACAGCGGTGTCGACCCGCGCAACATCGGCGGCAAGGACCTGTCGCCGAAATTCGAGTTCGAGTTCCCCACCAAGCTGGTGGAGATCGCGCCCGGGCGCACGCAGTGGTCGCCCGGCGCCTACCAGCGCTAGCGAAGCCGGGCCGCGGTTAGCATGGGGCCGACCCCCTACGCTGCCGCCCGCATGGACCCCAAGACCACCCACCCCGACACCATCGCCGCCCAGGCCCTGGGCTGGATCGACGAACACACGCGTGCCGTCATCCCGCCGCTGCACGTCTCCAGCACCTACCTGCGCGACCCTGACAACCAGTACCGCTCGGGCCGCGTCTATGCGCGCGCCGACAACCCGGCCTTCGACCAGGCCGAAGCGGTCATCACGGCGCTGGAGGGCGGGCACCAGACCCTGCTCTTCGCCAGCGGCATGGCCGCGGCGACGGCGGTCTTCCAGGCCCTGGCGCCGGGCGACCACGTGCTGGCGCCGCAGGTCATGTACTGGTCGCTGCGCAACTGGCTCATGACCTTCGCCACCGGCTGGGGTCTGGAGGTCGAGCTCATCGACATGACGAGCCCGGCCGCGGTGCAGGCCGCGCTGCGCCCGGGCAAGACCGCGCTGGTGTGGGTGGAGACGCCGGCCAACCCGCTGTGGACGCTGACCGACATCGCCGCCACGGCACGGCTCGCGCATGCCGCAGGTGCGCTGCTGGCGGTGGACTCCACCGTGGCCACGCCGGTGCTGACGCAGCCACTGGCCCTGGGGGCCGACATCGTGATGCACGCCGCCACCAAGTACCTCAACGGCCACAGCGACCTCGTCGCCGGCACGCTCACCACGCGCGCACCCGCCGACGCCAAGGCCGCCGCGCACTGGCAGCGCGTGCGCCAGGTGCGCTCGCAGATCGGCGGCACGCTGGGCTCCTTCGAGGCCTGGCTGCTGCTGCGCGGGCTGCGCACGCTGCCGCTGCGCGTGCGCGCGGCCTGCGCATCGGCGCAGCGCATCGCCGAGCATTTCCAGGGCCATCCGCTCGTCGCCCAGGTGCTGTACCCAGGGCTGCCCGCTTTCGTGGGCCATGAGATCGCCAAGGCGCAGATGGAGGGCGGCTATGGCGGCATGCTGTCCGTGCGCGTGGCCGGCGGCGAAGCGGCGGCCATCACTGTGGCCGCCCACACGGCGCTGTGGAAGCGCGCCACCTCGCTGGGCGGCACGGAAAGCCTGATCGAGCACCGTGCCAGCGTCGAAGGCCCGGGCACGCCCGCGCCGGCCGACCTGCTGCGCCTGTCGGTGGGACTGGAGCATGCCGACGACCTCATCGCCGACCTGGAGCAGGCCCTGGCGCGCGCCCACGCCTGAGGCGCGCAGCGCGCGGCGGCGCGTTGACCCGCTGCTGAAACTGCGGCATCATGGTCCGTGTAACTTAATTACACATCGGCCATGTCCTTCGACCTCATCCTGTTTGGCGGCACCGGCGACCTCACCTGGCGCAAGATCATGCCGGCGCTGTTCCAGGCCTTCCGCCACGGCAAGCTGCCGGCCGGCGGGCGCATCCTGGCCGTGGCCCGCGACGAGCGCAGCGACACCGAGTACCGCGCCTTCATCCGCGAGAAGTTCACCGGCGTCGAGGAAGCCAAGCAGCCCAGCGACGACGAGTTCGCGCGCTTCGCCGAACTGCTGCACTACCGCCGCATGGACCTGTCCAAGCCCGAGCACTACGCCGGCCTGAAGCGCTGGGCCGAGGAACCGAAGGCCGAGGAAGGCCGTCCCGGCGGCCGCGCCGACACCGTGGTGCTCTTCCTGGCCACCAGCCCCTACCTGTTCCCGGTGATCTGCGAACAGCTCGGCGCCGCCGGGCTGAACGGCCCGCACGTTCGGGTGGTGCTCGAGAAGCCGCTCGGCCACGACCTCGTCAGCGCACAGGAGATCAACCGCATCGTGCGCGCCTCGTTTCGCGAGGAGCAGGCGCTGCGCATCGACCATTACCTGGGCAAGCCGGCGGTGCAGAACCTGATGGCGCTGCGCTTCGGCAATGCGCTGTTCGAGCCGCTGTGGCGGCGCGAGAGCATTGCCAACATCCAGATCACCATCGCCGAAGGCATCGGCGTGGGCACGCGCGGCGACTTCTACGACCAGACCGGCGCGCTGCGCGACATGATCCAGAACCACGCGCTGCAGCTGCTGACGATGATCGCGATGGAGCCGCCTTCGACCAGCGACGCCGACGCCATCCGCGACGAGAAGCTCAAGGTGCTGCGCTCGCTCAAGCCCTTCACGCCCGAGACGGTGGGGCGCGACGTGGTGCGCGGCCAGTACAAGGCAGGCACGGTGGACGGCAAGCGCGTGCCCGGCTACCTGGAAGAGACCAAGGTGCCGCCGACCAGCCACTGCGAGACCTTCGTCGCCCTGCGCACCGAGGTCCAGAACTGGCGCTGGGCGGGGGTGCCGTTCTACCTGCGCACCGGCAAGCGGCTGGCGGCGCGCGACGCGCAGATCGTCGTCAACTTCCGCGAGGTGCCGCACCCCATCTTCGCCGGCACGCGGCAGGCCAACAAGCTCGTCATCAAGCTGCAGCCCGAGGACGGGCTGGAACTGCACCTGCTGGCGGCCAAGGGCGGCGGCCCGGCCACCAACGGCGCCGAGATGCTGTCGCCGGTGTCGCTGGACCTGGACTTCGACAAGGCCTTCCCGAGCGAGCGCGTGGGCGCCTACGAGAGGCTGTTGCTGGACGCCATCGCCGGGCGGCTGAACCTCTTCGTGCGCAGCGACGAACAGGAACAGGCCTGGCGCTGGGTCGAGCCCATCCTGAACGCCTGGTCCAGCGACACCATCGGCCCGCGGCCCTACGTGGCCGGCAGCTGGGGCCCGGCCGCGGCCAGCGCGCTCGTGGCGCGCGACGGCTGCGTCTGGGCCGAGGAACAATAGTGCTGGACCGCATCCGCGCCTCGATCCCGGCGCTGCCGCCGGCCGAGCAGCGCGTGGCCAAGCTGCTGCTGGCCGACCCGCGCAGCTTCGCCACGCTGCCCGTGGTCGAACTGGCCGAGCGCTCGCACGTCAGCAAGCCGACGGTGGTGCGCTTCTGTCGCAGCATCGGCTACGACGGCCTGGCCGACTTCAAGCTCAAGCTCGCCGGCAGCGTCAACGAAGGCGTGCCCTACGTGCACCGCGCCGTCGACGACGACGACAAGGCCGGCGACATCGTCGTCAAGGTCATCGACAACGCCGTGGCAGCCATGCTGCGCTACCGCAACGCTGCGGCCTCGCAGGCGGTGGAGCGGGCCATTGCGGTGCTGGCCGATGCCGGCCGCGCGGGCCGGCGCATCGAGTTCTACGGCGTCGGCAATTCGGGCATCGTGGCGCAGGACGCGCAGCACAAGTTCTTCCGGCTGGGCGTCAGCGCCGCCGCCATCAGCGACGGCCATGTGCAGGTGATGAGTGCGACCATGCTCAAGCCCGGCGATTGCGCGGTGATCATCAGCAACTCGGGCCGCAGCCGCGACCTGCTGGACGTGGCCGGCATCGCGCGCAAGAAGGGCGCCATGGTCATCGCCATCACGGC
>CAIWPS010000763.1 GCA_903914615.1 uncultured beta proteobacterium
AGCTGGACGCTGCGGCGCCAGATGCGCGAGGTCGGTCGCGCCGAGGCGCAGTGGCGCACCGAGGTGGCCTGGCGCCGCGCCATCGAGGACTCGCTCACCGTGGGGCTGCGCGGCCGCGACACCGAAGGCCGCGTGATGCATGTCAACCGCGCCTTCTGCGACCTCGTCGGCTACCCTGCCGAGGAGCTGCTGGGCCGCAAGCCACCGATGCCCTACTGGCCGGCCGACGGCATCGACGACAGCATGCAGCGCCACATGCGCAACATGGCCGGCGGCGCGCCGCGCGAAGGCTACGAGACGCGCTGGGTGCGTGCCGACGGCACGCCGCTGTCGGTGATGATCTTCGAGGCGCCGCTGGTCGACGCCCTGGGCGCGCATGTCGGCTGGATGGGCTCCATCGTCGACATCTCGGCGCGCAAGCGGCTGGAGGAACGCGAACGCCGCCAGCTAGAGACCCTGGCCACGCAGGCGCGGCTGACGACGCTGGGCGAGGTGGCCTCGGCGCTGGCCCACCAGCTCAACCAGCCGCTGGCCGCCATCGCCGGCTACAACGCCGGCGTGCTGCGTTCGCTGGAAAGTGCCGGCTATGCCGATGCGCGCGTGCTCGACGCCGTGCGCCGGCTGGGCGAGCAGGCGGCCGAGGCCGGGCGCATCGTGCAGCGCATCCGCGGCTTCCTGACCCGGCGCGCGCCACAGCGCGAGCGCTGCGGTGTGGCCGACATCGCGCAGCGCGCGCTGGCGCTGCTGCGGCGCGACCTGCAGCGGCTGCGCATCGAGGTGGCCTGCGAGATCGCAGGCACGCTGCCGGCGGTGCACGCCGACCCGGTGCTGATCGAGCAGGTGCTCATCAACCTCGTGCGCAACGCCGCCGACGAGCTGGCCGCGGCCGCCGTCGCGCAGCCGCGCATCGGCATCGGCGCCTTGGCCGATGGCGCGGGCTTCGTGCGCATCAGCGTCGAAGACAACGGCCCCGGCCTGCGCGGCCACAGCATCGAGGAGCTGAGCGCACCGTTCTACTCGACCAAGGCCGACGGCATGGGCATGGGGCTGGCGATCTGCCGCTCCGTCGTCGAGGCCCACCACGGCGCGCTGCGGGCGCAGGACGGCCCGAGGGGTGGGGCCCGCATGTCGCTCACGCTGCCGGTGGCCGCAGGCGCCGGCGCAGCACAGGAGGGTTGAACATGGCCGGCGAACCCGCGGTGCATCTGGTCGACGACGAGGCGCCGGTGCGCGACGCGCTGGCCTTCCTGCTGCACAGCCACGGCCTGCCCGCCTGCACCTACGCCAGCGGGCCCGAGCTGCTGGCGGCGCTGGACGCCGGGCCGCTGCGCGGCTGCGTCGTGCTGGACGTGCGCATGGAGCCGCTGTCGGGCCTGCAGGTGCACGACGCGCTGGTGAGGCGCGGCGTGGCGCTGCCGGTGCTCTTCCTGTCCGGCCACGGCGACATCCCGATGGCCGTCGACGCGCTCCACAAGGGCGCCTTCGACTTCGTCGAGAAGCCCTTCAGCGACGACGCGCTGGTCGAGCGCATACAGCGCGCGCTGCGCCTGGAGGCGCGCCAGCATGCCGCGCGCGACGACGAGGAGCGCGCCGCGGCGCAGCTGGCCAGCCTGACCGACCGCGAGCACGAGGTCATGCTGCGCGTGGCCGCGGGCAAGCTCAACAAGGTCATTGCCGACGAGCTGGGCATCGCCATCCGCACGGTGGAGGTGCACCGCGCGCGCGTCTTCGCCAAGCTCGCGGTGCGCTCGGCGGCCGAGGTGGCGACGCTGCTGGCGCGCCACCCGGCCGAGGCTCAGGAACGCGGCAGGTAGATGCGGTCGGCGTAGGTCGCCAGCCAGCCCGGCCTGAAGGCGACGAAGATGGCCACCAGCATGCCCGTGATGAAGGCGTCGCCCGAGGCCGCCAGGCCGCGTGCCAGCACGACGTCGGCCGGGCTGAGCCCCGGCGGCACGCCGTGCAGCCAGACCGAGCCGGCGCCGGCCAGCGCGGCGGCGATGGCGGTGGCAAAGAAGCCGCGGCCCAGGATGTAGATGAAAAGATGGTGCGGCAGCCAGCGCCGCAGCGCCGCGCCCAGGCCCATCGACAGCGTGGCCGGCATCAGGCCGAGCCAGACGGCGCGGTGCAGCACCTCCGGCGCCGGCATGCCGGTGAGCAGCAGGCAGCCGGCCACCGCGGCCACCGCCAGCACCGCCGCGGGCCAGCCCAGCATCAGCATCAGCAGGCAGCTGCCCGACAGCGGCTGCAGCACCGCCACGGCGCTGCTGCGGTCGGCGTTCCACAGCAGCGGCAGCAGGGCCGCCCACAGCAGCGCCGGCCAGGGCACGGTGGCGGCCGGAAAGGCCCGCCAGGGCTGCAGCGCCAGCGCCAGCGCGATGGCGGCGAATGCGAGCAGGGCGTCGGGCCAGGGCATGGGGGCATCGTAGCCCGCGGGTGGGGCTGGGCGATACTGCCGGCCCCGATCCCGGGGGCAGCGAGGGCCGCAGATGAAGGCGAAGGGGGTGACGCGACGACAGGGCCTGGCGCGGGTCGTGGCCTGGACGGCCGGCGGGTCGCTGGCGGCGCTCGCCGTTTCGCCGGCCCAGGCCCAGCCGGCGTGGCCGAGCCGGCCCATCCATATCCTGGTCGGCTTCCCCGGTGGTTCGACGCCTGACATGGCCGCGCGCGTGCTGGCCGACGCCATGGCCCGGGCCTGGGGCCAGCCGGTGGTGGTCGACAACCGGCCCGGCGCCTCGGGCAACATCGCCGCCGACCAGGTGGCCAAGGCCGGCGACGACCACACCCTGGGCGTCGTCATCAACGGCAACCTCAGCACCGCGAAGCTGCTGAACCCGCGGCTGCCCTTCGACCCGGCGCGCGACTTCGCGCTGCTGTCGCTGCTGGCCACGGCGCCGCTGGTGCTGGTGGCGCCGGCGAACGCGCCCTCCGGTGCCGAGTACTTCGCCGCCGGGCGCAGTGCCGGCGCGCAGTGGAATTACGGCTCGGTGGGCATCGGCTCGGTGGGCCACCTGGGCATGGAACTGCTGAAGCGCCGCAGCGGCCTGGCCGCCGAACACGTGCCCTACAACGGCAACCCGGCCGTCGTCACGGCGCTGATCTCGGGCCAGATCCAGGCCGCGCTGATGCCGCCCGGCGTGGCGCTGCCGCAGGTGCGCTCGGGCAAGCTCAAGGCCATCGGCCTGACCGGCGGGCGCAGCACGCTGGCGCCCGAGGTGGCGCCGCTGTCCGAGCTCGGCATCCGGCTCGACGAGCTGGAGGTGTGGGTGGCGCTGGTCGGCCCGGCCGGCCTGGGCAAGGCGGCGCAGGCAAGACTGGCCGGCGAGCTGCCGGCACTGCTGCGCGAGCCCGAGGCGCGGCAGCGCCTGTTCAACGCCGGCTGGCAGGTGCAGGGCAGCTCGCCCGAGGCGCTGCGCACGCGGGTGCGCGACGAGACGCGCATCCTCGGCGGCATCATCGCCGCGCAGGGCATCAAGCTCGAATGAGCCGCCCGGCATCGATCGCCGAGCCGGCGCGCCGCACCGAGGTCTTCGGCGAGTACGACCTCGTCGTGCTCGGCGGCGGCCCGGCCGGCCTGGCCGCCGCCGTGAGCGCGGCGCGGCATGGCGCGCGCACGCTGCTGGTTGAGCGCTACGGCTTCCTCGGCGGCATGGGCACGGCCGGCGGCGTCACCAACTTCGCCGGCCTGTACGGCCGCCGCGGCGGCCGGATGCAGCCGCTGGTGCGCGGCACGGTCGATGAACTGCTGCAGCGCATCGAGCACCTCGGCGGCCTGAACGCGCCGCAGGACGGGCTGCAGGGCCGCATCCGCGTCCGCAGCTACGACGTCGCGGCCTACAAGTGCGCGGCCGACCAGTGGCTGCTGGCGGCCGGCGTGCAGCTGCTCTTCCACGCCCTGGCCGTGGGCGTGGCGCCCGACGACGCGGGGCGCATCGAGGCGCTGATCGTCGAGACGAAGTCGGGCCGCCGCGCGCTGCGCGCGCGCGAGTTCATCGACGCCTCGGGAGACGCCGACCTGGCGCACTTCGCCGGCGTGCGCTACGAGCTCGGCGACGGCGCCGGCGACGCCCTGTACCCGAGCACGATGTTCCGTATCGGCCAGGTCGATGCGGCGCGAGCGCAGGCCGCCATTGGCGAGTTCAAGGCCATCGACGCGCTGATGGAGGCGGCCGCTTCGCGCTATGACTTCCCGCGCCGCGGCGCCATCCTGCGGCCGCAGCGCAACCCCGCCGACTGGCGCGCCAACGTCACCCAGCTGCGCAATGCCCAGGGGCGGGCCGTCGATGCCACCGACGCCGCGCAGCTGAGCGCGGCGGAGGTGGAAGGCCGGCGCCAGATCGTCGAGTACATGCGCTTCCTGCGCGCCGAGGTGCCGGGTTTCGAGCAGGCCGAGATCGCCGAGATCGCGGCCCAGGTGGGCGTGCGCGAGACGCGGCGCATCTTCGGCCAGCACCGCCTGAGCGGCGACGAGGTGCTGGGCGGCGCGCGCTTTGCCGATGCCATCGGCCTGAACGCCTGGCCGGTGGAGATGCACCTGGCCGGCCGCATCGAATGGGCCTTCCCGCGCGACCCCGACAACGCCTACTGCCAGCTGCCCTTTCGCATGCTGGTGCCCGAGGGCGGCCCGGCCAACCTGCTGGTGGCCGGGCGCTGCGCGTCGATGGAGCACCTGGGCCAGAGCGCCGCGCGTGCCAGCGGCGCCTGCTTCGTGATGGGCCAGGCGGCGGGCACCGCGGCGGCGCTGCGGTTGCGCGGAGCCTTCAGCGTGGCGGCATTGCAGCAGGCGCTGCGCGCCGACGGTGCCGACCTGGACGGCCAGCCGACGGCGGCCGGCACGAGCGCCGCCCCGACCGATTCGTGAGGAGCCCACCATGCAAGCCCTGACCCTCGTGCGCATCCAGGCCCGCGCCAACCGCCTGGCCAACCACCGCCTGCTCGGCGCCATGGCGGCCTTGACCGACGCCGAGCTGCACGCCCCGCGCACCAGCTTCTTCCCGACGCTGATGGCCACGCTCAACCACAGCCTCGCCGTCGACCGTTACTACATCGGCGCCCTGCATGGTGACGACGACCTCGTCGACCTCTGGAGCCGCTACGTGCCGGCCACGGCGCTGCCACCGCTGGCCGCGGCACAGCGCGCCAGCGACGAGCGGCTCATCGCCTGGTGCGACGCCGCCGGCGACGCCGACCTCGACCGCGCCATCGCCATGCCGCGTGGCGGCGGCCGCGTGCAGCGCGACGCCGCGGCCCATGTGCTGGCCCACCTGCACATGCACCAGACCCACCACCGCGGCCAGGTGCACGCGATGCTCTCGGGCACTGCCGTCAAGCCGCCGCAGCTCGACGAGTTCCTGATGCCCAGCGAGCCGCACCTGCGCGTGGCCGACATGGCGGCGCTGGGCTGGACCGAGAGCCGCGTGTACGGCGCCTGAGCGCCGGGCTGCGGCGCCGCCCCGACGCAGCGGCGGCCATCAGCAACGTCCCGGCAACCCGTGGGGCGCATGATGGTGGTTTTGGCTGCGGCCCTCGCCGCCGCGGCCTGCCAGGAGCCACCATGAAGCCACTCGCCCGCAGCCTTTGCGCCCTTGCCCTGCTGAGCTCGCTGGGCGCCGCCCACGCGGCGCCGCCGCCACCGCCGGTCGCCCTCTTCGGCGAGGCCGCGCCGGTGGACAAGGCCACGCGCAGCATCGTCGTCCTGCCGACGACGAAATACGTCAACGTCAAGCAGGGCGAGGTCATCAAGTTCGTCGTCGACGGCGCCGAGTTCGCGTTCTCCTTCAACAGCCCGAACACCACCGCCTTCAACCTGCAGCGCGTGGCGCCGGTCGGGACGCTGGACCATGCGGTGACGACCTACATCCTGCGCGACCCCGACATCGAGAGCCTGCTGGGGCGTTGAACCGGGGCCCGGGGCCCTGCGCTTATATTCGCCGGCGACCCGAACAGGCGCCGGCGCTGGGCCGGTGCGCAGGAGACCCCAGGCCATGCCGACGCTCACCTCCAAGCTCAACCCCCGCGCGGCGGAGTTCAAGGCCAGCGCCGAGCTGATGGGCCGGCTGGTGGCCGACCTCAACGCCCGGCTGGCGCAGGTGGCGCTGGGCGGCGGCGAGGCGGCGCGCGCCAAGCACCAGGCGCGCGGCAAGCTGCTGCCGCGCGAGCGCGTGGAAATGCTGCTCGACCCCGACACGCCCTTCCTCGAGCTCGCGCCACTGGCGGCGCTGGACCTCTACGACAACGCCGCGCCCGGCGCCGGGCTCATCGCCGGCATCGGCCGCGTCAGCGGCGTCGAATGCCTCATCGTCTGCAACGACGCCACCGTCAAGGGCGGCACCTACTACCCGCTGACGGTGAAGAAGCACCTGCGGGCGCAGGAGGTCGCGCAGATGAACCGCCTGCCCTGCATCTACCTCGTCGACAGCGGCGGCGCCAACCTGCCCAACCAGGACGAGGTCTTCCCCGACCGCGACCACTTCGGCCGCATCTTCTACAACCAGGCGCAGATGAGCGCCCTGGGCATTCCGCAGATCGCCGTCGTCATGGGCAGCTGCACGGCCGGCGGCGCCTACGTGCCGGCGATGAGCGACGAAGCCATCATCGTGCGCGGCCAGGGCACGATCTTCCTCGGCGGGCCGCCGCTGGTGAAGGCCGCCACCGGCGAGGTGGTGAGCGCCGAGGACCTGGGCGGCGGCGACGTCCACACCCGCCTGTCCGGCGTGGCCGACCACCTGGCCGAGAACGACATGCATGCGCTGGCCATCGCGCGTGCCAGCGTCGCCAACCTGAACTGGCGCAAGCTGCCGCAGCTGCAGGCGCAGCCGCCGCGGCCGCCGCTGTTCGACGCGGGCGAGCTGCACGGCGTCATCCCCACCGACCCGCGCAAGCCCTTCGACGTGCGCGAGATCATCGCCCGCGTCGTCGACGGCTCGGAGTTCGACGAGTTCAAGGCCCGCTACGGCGCCACGCTGGTCACCGGCTTCGCGCACATCGAAGGGCTGCCGGTGGGCATCGTTGCCAACAACGGCATCCTGTTCGGCGAGAGCGCGATGAAGGGCGCCCACTTCATCGAGCTGTGCTGCCAGCGCCGGGTGCCGCTGGTCTTCCTGCAGAACATCACCGGCTTCATGGTCGGGCGCAAGGCCGAGAACGAAGGCATCGCCAAGCATGGCGCGAAGATGGTGACGGCGGTGGCCACGGCCACGGTGCCGAAGTTCACCGTCATCATCGGCGGCAGCTTCGGCGCCGGCAACTACGGCATGTGCGGCCGCGCCTATTCGCCGCGCTTCCTGTGGATGTGGCCGAACGCACGCATCAGCGTGATGGGCGGCGAGCAGGCGGCCAGCGTGCTGGCCACCGTGCGCCGCGACGGCATCGAGGCCAAGGGCGGGCAATGGTCGGCCGAGCAGGAGGCGGCCTTCAAGCGGCCCATCACCGCGCAGTTCGAGCAGCAGGCCCACCCCTACTACGCCAGCGCGCGGCTGTGGGACGACGGCATCATCGACCCCGCCGACACGCGCCGCGTGCTGGCCCTGGGGCTGTCGGCGAGCCTGAACGCAGCGATTCCGGAATCGCCACGCTTCGGTGTCTTTCGCATGTAGTGTACGATGTGTGCGCATTTTCAATTTCAAACACATCATGCGCACGAACATCGACATCGACGATGACCTGATGGCCGCGGCCATGCAGGCCGGTCCGTTCAAGACCAAGAAGGATGCCGTCGAAGCCGGCCTGAAGCTGCTGGCGCGGCAGGCGGCCTACCGCGAGATCCTGAAGTGGGAAGGCAAGCTGAAGTGGGAGGGTGACGAGTCCATCGACTGGACCCAGCCCGCCACCCCGGCGCTGGCCGTTCATGCGCCGGCGGCGCCGGCGTCCAATCCGAAAGCCGCCAAGGAGCCCACGCGTGGTCGTCGCTGACTCCAGCGTCTGGATCGACTTCTTCAACGCCCGGCCCGGCCCGGCGCGTGACACGCTGCGCCGCCTGCTGCAGGAAGGCGACACCCGCATGGTCGTGCCGGACCTCGTGCTCTTCGAGGTGCTGCGCGGCTTCCGCGACGAACGCGAACAGCGCCAGGCGCGCCTGCTGATGATGTCGCTGGACGTCGAGCCGGTCTCCAGCGTGGCCCTGTGCCTGCAGGCGGCGCAGCATTACCGCGACCTGCGCAAGGGCGGCATCACCGTGCGCAGCGGCATCGACGTGCTCGTCGCCACCTTCTGCATCGAGAACGACTACCTGCTGCTGCATCGCGACCGCGACTTCGCCGCCTTCGAAGCGCGCCGCGGCCTGCGCGGCTGGAGGCACTGAAGGGCCATGGCGGCGCAGGCCCACATCCGCCCGCTGTCGGCGCGCGACTCCTTCGCCACGCTGACGGCGCTGCTGCACCGCGCCTACGCGCCGCTGGCGGCCCAGGGCATGAACTTCCATACCGCGACCCAGGACGTGGAGACGACGCGGCGGCGCGCCGCCGAAGGCCAGTGCTTCGTCGCCCGCAGCCAGGGCGCGCTGGTGGGCACGGTCACCGTCTGCGGCCCCTACGACGTCAACACGGCGCACTGGGCGGCCGACGTGCCCTGGTTCCGCGACCGCGACACCGCGCACCTGCACCAGTTCGCGGTCGACCCGGCGCTGCAGCGCCAGGGCCTGGGCCGGCGCCTGGTGCAGGCCTGCGAGCAGTGGGCCCTGGGGCACGGCTACCGCAGGCTGGCGCTGGACACCGCGCTGCCGGCCGCCGACCTGCGCGCGCTGTACCAGCGCCTGGGCTACGCCGAGGTGGGCCAGGTGCAGTGGCCGGGTCGCAGCTACCGCAGCGTCATCATGCAGAAGGCGCTCGACCGTTCGCCGCTGCGCGCGCAGCTGCAGCTCATGGCGCGCTACAACCTGTGGGCCACGCGGCGCCTGCTCGATGCCGTCGACGCCGTGCCCGCGGCCGACTACCGGCGCGACCTGGGCCTGTTCTTCAAGGGCATCCACGGCACCCTCAACCACCTGCTGCTGACCGAGCAGGTCTGGACGCGCCGCTTTGCCGAAGGCGTCTCGCCCGCAGGCCGGCTCGACGAAGAGATCGAGCCCGACCGCCAGCGCCTTCGCGAGCGCCTGCCCGAAGGCGGGCTGGCCTGGCTGCCGCTGCTCGAGATCTGGCCCGACGAACGCCTGCTGGGCAGCCTGAGCTACCGCCGCATGAACGGCCAGGAGGTGACGCTGCCCTTCGCCGCCACGCTGCTGCACGTCTTCAACCACGGCACGCACCACCGCGGCCAGGTGACGGCGGCGCTGACGGCGCTGGGGCGGCCCGCGCCCGAACTCGACCTCGTCTACATGCTGCAGCAGGAGGCGGCCGCGCCATGAGACACCCGACCGCCCGAAGGGCTCCAATCGAAGTGCGCCGCACGAGGGTTCCGCCATGACCGCGACGCTGGACATCCGCCGCCCGCAACCCCATGTCGCCGAGGTCTGGCTGAACCGGCCCGAGGTGCGCAACGCCTTCAACGACAGCGTCGTCGCCGAGCTGACGCAGGCCTTCCGCGAGCTGGGTGCCGATGCCGACCTGCGCGCCATCGTGCTGGGTGGCCACGGCAAGGCCTTCTGCGCCGGTGCCGACCTGGGCTGGATGCGCGCGATGGCCGACTACAGCTGGGCCGAGAACCATGCCGACGCCAGCGCGCTGGCCGAGATGCTGTGGACGGTGTGGAGCTGCCCGGTGCCCGTGGTGGGCCGCATCCAGGGCGACTGCTACGCCGGCGGCGTCGGCCTGGCGGCGGTGTGCGACGTGCTGGTGGCGGCCGAAGGCATGCATTTCTGCCTCAGCGAGGCCAGGCTGGGCCTGCTGCCGGCCACCATCGGACCCTACGTGGTGCGGGCCCTGGGCGAGCAGGCGGCGCGCCGATACTTCGTCACCGCCGAGCGCTTCAGCGCCGCACAGGCCCACGCGCTGGGCTTCGTGCACGAGCTCGCCGCACCCGAGGCGCTGGACGCCCGGGTGGCCGAGGTCGTGGCCGCGCTGGTGGCGAACGGGCCCGCGGCGGTGCGCGCGTGCAAGCAACTGGTCAAGGACGTCGCCGGCCGGCCCATCGACGCCGCGCTGCGCGCGGACACCGTGCGCCGCATCGCCGACCTCCGCGCCAGCGACGAGGGGCGCGAGGGCGTGCAGGCCTTCCTCCACAAGCGCGACCCGGCGTGGCGATGAACCTCGACCTCGGCCACCTCGTCGCCATCGCCGCCGCACTGGGCTGGGCCAGCGGGCTGCGGCTGTACGCCGTGCTCTTCCTCACCGGTGCCGCCGGCTACCTGGGCTGGGTGGACCTGCCCACGGGCCTGCACCTGCTGCAGCATCCGCTGGTGCTGGGGGCCAGCGGCTTGATGTGCGCCATCGAGTTCTTCGTCGACAAGGTGCCCGGCGTGGACAGCCTGTGGGACGCCCTGCACACCCTCGTGCGCATCCCCGCCGGGGCGGCGCTGGCGGCGGGCGTTTTCGGCGGCGACGGCGCTGCCTGGTCGCTGGCCGCGGCGCTGGTGGGCGGCGCGCTGGCAGCCACCTCGCATGGCGCGAAGGCGACCACGCGTGCGGCGGCCAACACCTCGCCCGAGCCGTTCTCGAACATCGGCCTGTCGCTGGCCGGCGACGCCGCGGTGCCGCTGATGCTGTGGCTGTCGTGGACGCACCCGGCCGTGTTCTTTCCGCTGCTCGCGCTGGCCCTGGCGGTGGCGGTCGTGCTTATCGCCTTGTTCTTCAAGTTCCTGCGCCGCCTGCTGCGGCGCGACGTTCCCGCCCCCCGCGTGGCGGCGTGAGCCGAAAGGTGCCGATGTTCCAGAAGATCCTCATCGCCAACCGCGGCGAAATCGCCTGCCGGGTCGCCGCCACGGCGCGCCGGCTGGGCGTGCGCACGGTGGCCGTGTACTCCGACGCCGACGCCGACGCCCGCCACGTGCGCGCCTGCGACGAGGCCGTGCACATCGGTGCCAGCGCGCCGCGCGAAAGCTACCTGCGCATCGACCGCATCGTCGCGGCGGCGCTGGCCACCGGCGCGCAGGCGGTGCACCCGGGTTACGGCTTCCTCAGCGAGAACGAGGCCTTCGCGCAGGCCTGCGCCGACGCCGGGCTGGTGTTCATCGGCCCGCCGGCCGGCGCCATCGCTGCCATGGGCAGCAAGAGCGCGGCCAAGGCGCTGATGGAAAAGGCCGGCGTGCCCCTGGTGCCGGGCTACCACGGCGCCGACAACGACCCCGGCTTCCTGGCGGCGCAGGCGGAACGCATCGGCTACCCGGTGCTCATCAAGGCCAGCAGCGGCGGCGGCGGCAAGGGCATGCGGCGGGTCGACCGCGCCGGCGATTTCGCCGCCGCGCTGGCGTCCTGCCAGCGCGAGGCGCAGGCCAGCTTCGGCGACGCGCAGGTGCTGGTCGAGCGCTACGTGACGAGGCCGCGGCACATCGAGATCCAGGTCTTCGGCGACAGCCAGGGCCATTGCGTGCACCTGTTCGAGCGCGACTGCTCGGTGCAGCGCCGCCACCAGAAGGTGCTGGAAGAAGCGCCGGCGCCCGGGCTGTCGGCGGCAAGGCGAGCCGAGATGGGCGCGGCGGCGGTGGCGGCCGCGAAGGCGGTGGGCTACGTCGGCGCCGGCACGGTGGAATTCATCGCCGAGGAAGCCGATGGACCAGCGGGCGTGCCCGGCGGCGCCGGCCGCGCGGGCGAACTGCGCTTCTACTTCATGGAGATGAACACGCGGCTGCAGGTCGAGCACCCGGTGACCGAGGCCATCACCGGCCTGGACCTCGTCGAATGGCAGCTGCGCGTGGCCGCCGGCCAGCCGCTGCCGCTGGCGCAGGACCAGCTGGCGCTGCGCGGCCACGCCATCGAGGCGCGCATCTGCGCCGAGAACCCCGACGCCGGCTTCATGCCCGCCACCGGCCGCCTGCAGGTGGCGCGCTGGCCGGCGCACGTGGCCTTCGAGCGCAGCGACACGCTGCCGCGGCTGGACTGCGGCTTCGCCGAAGGCGACGCCATCGGGCCCGACTACGACTCGATGATCGCCAAGCTCATAGTCTGGGGCGAGACGCGCGCGCAGGCCCTGGCGCGGCTGGACGCGGCACTGGCGCAGACCCAGCTGATGGGCATCGCCAACAACGTCGCCTTCCTGCGCCGCGTCGTCGGCAGCCGCGCCTTCGCCACCGCCGACCTCGACACGGCGCTGATCGAGCGCGAGCATGCCGCGCTCTTCGAGGCCCCCGGGCTGGCCCAGGAGGTCGCCGCGGCCGCGGTGGCGGCGCATGTGCTGGCTGCCGAGCGCGCCCTGGAAGATGCCGACCCCTGGTCGCGCCGCGACGGCTGGCGCCTCTTCGGCGGCGCGCGCCGCAGGCTCAGCCTGGAGGTGCAGGGCCAGGCCATCACGGTCATCATCGAGCGCCAGCACGACGGCGCCACGCTGCTGCAGATCGGCGCCGCGCGCTGGTCGTTCTCGTCGCGTTCGCTGGGCGAAGGCCGGCACGACCTGCGCCTGGGCGAGCTGCGACTGAGCGCAACCGTGCATGCCAACGGCGAGCACTACGCCGTCTTCACGCGCCAGGGCAGCGCGCTGGTGCACGAGTTCGACCCCCTGGCGCATGCCGGCGACCAAGCGGCCGAAGCCGGCCGGCTGACGGCGCCGATGCCGGGCAAGGTGGTGTCCTTCCTGGCGCGTCCGGGCGAGCGCGTGCAGCGTGGCCAGGTGCTGGCGGTGATGGAGGCGATGAAGATGGAACACACCATCGCCGCGCCCCGCGACGGTGTCGTCGCCGAGCTGCTCTACGCGGTGGGCGACCCCGTGGCCGAAGGCGGCGAACTGCTGCGTCTGGAGCCGGTGTGAGGGCCGGCCGTGCCGCCCGGCCGCTACTTGGCCGCGCCGCGACCGAACCAGGGGCGTTGCTTCGGGGGCGGGCCGCTGGGCGGGTCCAGGGTGGAGATGGGCCCGAAGATCGAGCTGATGAAGCCGCTGATGCCACCGCCCGCGCGCCGCGGTGCCGGCGCGTTGATGGGCTTTTCCAGCATCGCGTTGCGGTAGCCCGCAGCCAGCTGCGCGCCCTCGGTGCCGGGCAGGGCGTCGCACACCAGCAGCACGTCGCGGGCATAGAGGGCGTCGTCGAGCAGGCGTTCGGTGTCGATGCCCTGGCCGATCTCGGCCACCAGCAGCGTGTGGATGCGGCTGGCGATCTTCTGGCAGCGCGGCTTGTTCACGGCATCGGTTCCTTGCGGGCAGTGTGCGCCGGGCAGGGGCAAAGCTCTATCCCCAAGAATGTCGAGACGCACCCGAAATCCAGCAAGGCCGAGGTGCGTGTTATCTCCTTACGCCGCACAAATGCCGCAGGTGGATCATGAAGCTGCCCAACCACGTCACTTTGCTTGAGGTCGGCCCCCGCGACGGCCTGCAGAACGAAGCGCTGCCGGTCAGCGCCGCGCACAAGGTCGAGCTCGTGCGGCGTCTGCTGGCGGCCGGCTGTCGCGACATCGAGGCCACCAGCTTCGTGAGCCCGAAGTGGGTGCCGCAGATGGCCGACAACACCGAGGTCATGGCCGGCCTGCCGCGCCAGCCCGGGGTGCGCTATTCGGTGCTGACGCCCAACATGAAGGGCCTGGAGGCGGCGCTGCGCTGCCAGCCCGACGAGGTGGTGGTGTTCGGTGCCGCCACCGAGGCCTTCAGCCAGCGCAACATCAACTGCGGCATCGCCGAGAGCTTCGATCGCTTCGCCCCGGTGGTGGCCGCCGCGCACGAGGCAGGGGTGAAGGTGCGCGGCGCCGTCTCCTGCGCCCTAGGCTGCCCCTACCAGGGCGAGGTCAGCGCCGACGAGGTCGAGCGCGTGGTCGTGCTCATGAAGGGCATCGGCGTCGACCATTGCGGCATCGCCGACACCATCGGCGTCGGCACCCCGCTCAAGGTGCAGGCGGCGATCGAGCGCGCACTGCGCCACTACCCGCTCGCCGAGGTGAGCGGGCACTTCCACGACACCTATGGCCAGGCGCTGGCGAACATCCTGGCCTGCCTGGAGCTGGGGCTGCACGTCTTCGACACCAGCGTCGCCGGCCTCGGCGGCTGCCCCTATGCCAAGGGCGCCACCGGCAACGTCGCCACCGAGGACGTGGTGTTCATGCTTCACGGCATGGGCATCGCCACCGGCCTCGACCTGGACGCGCTGGTCGATGCCGGCGCCTACATCAGCGGCGTGCTGGGCCGCCCGCCGGTGTCGCGGGTCGGCCGCGCGCTGCTGGCCAAGCGCGGCGTGGCGGTGAACGCGCCATGACGCCGGAGCTCCCCGAAGGATTCCAGCGCGTCGCCCAGGCACTGGCCGAGCAAGGCCACCCCCATGCGCCGCGTTGGCTCGACAGTGCGGCGCGCACGGCGCAGGAAGCCGCCGACGCGCTGGGCGTGGCACTGGGCCAGATCGCCAAGAGCGTCGTGTTCCGACGCCGCTGCGACGACACCGCGGTGCTGGTCGTGACCTCGGGCGACCGCCGCGTCGACGAGAAGCGCGTGGCGGCGCTGACCGGCCCGCTGGCGCGCGCCGATGCCGGCTTCGTCAAGGCCCGCACCGGTTTTTCCATCGGCGGCGTGGCGCCGCTGGGCCATGTCGTGCCGCCGCTGACCCTGATCGACCGCGAACTCTTCCGCTTCGACGAGGTCTGGGCCGCGGCCGGCCACCCCCACGGCGTCTTCAGGGCCAGCCCGTCCGAACTGCTGCGCCTGACCGGCGCACCGGCGGCCGACGTGGTGCAGCTGCCATGACGACCGCGCCCGTCGCCTCGCCCTGCATCAACGTCTGCCGCATGGACGAGGCCACCGGCTGGTGCGCCGGCTGCCTGCGCACGCTCGACGAGATCGCCACCTGGTCGGCGCTCGGCGATGCCGACAAGCGCGCGGTGCTGCTGCGCCTGTCGCAGCGCCGCGTGCTGTGGCGCCAGCGCCCGGGCGGCCCGCGCAGCGACCTGCCGGCGGTGACATGAAGCCGCTGGTCTTCCATTTCGACTTCGTCTCGCCCTACGCCTGGCTGGCCTTCGAGCGCCTGCCGCAGGTGCTGCAAGGCTGCAGCTACGCGGTCGAATACCGGCCGCTGTTGTTCGCCGGCCTGCTGCAGCACTGGGGCAACGTCGGCCCGGCCGAGATCGAGCCCAAGCGCGCGTGGACCTTCCGCCAGGTGCACTGGCTGGCGGCGCAGCACGGCATCGCCATCGACACCTCGGCGCAGCACCCCTTCAACCCGCTGCCGCTGCTGCGGCTGGCGCTGGCCTGCAGCGAAGACATGCGGCCGAACCGGCGCGTCGTCGAGGCGCTGTTCCGGCACGCCTGGGTCGGCGGCGCCGATGCCTGCGACCCGGCGCGCCTGGCTGCCCTGACGGCGGCGCTGGCGCCCCATCACGACCCTGCCGGCGAGGCCGTGAAGGCCGCCCTGCGCCGCCACACCGACGCGGCCGCTGCCGCGGGCGTCTTCGGCGTGCCGACCATCGAACTCGAAGGCCGCCACTTCTGGGGCCTGGACGCGCTGCCCATGGTGCGCGACGCCTTGCTGCAGGGCGCCTGGTTCGACGGCCCCGCCTGGGACCGCGAAGGCGCGCCGCGGCCCGGCGTGAAGCGGCGCTGATCGCGCGCCTTCAGTCGCCGCGCAGCAGCTCCTTCAACTCCGCCGCGCCCAGGGGCGCCGCACTGTCCTGGCCTTCGAGGATGCCGTCGGCGAGCAGCCGCTTGTCGCGGTGCAGTTCGACGATGCGTTCTTCCACTGAACCCGCGGTCACCAGCCGGTAGACCGTCACCGGCCGCAGCTGGCCGATGCGGTGGGCACGGCCCAGCGCCTGGTCTTCGGCGGCCGGGTTCCACCACGGGTCGACGATCAGCACGTAGTCGGCCGCAGTGAGGTTCAGGCCGAAGCCGCCGGCCTTCAGGCTGATGAGGAAGAGGTCGCCCTCGCCGCGCTGGAAGGCGGCCACGCGCTTGCCGCGCTCGGCCGCCGGCGTGCTGCCGTCCAGGTACTGGTAGCGCAGGCCGGCGGCGTCCAGCCGCGCGCCCAGCAGCTTGAGGAAGTCGGTGAACTGGCTGAACACCAGCGCCTTGTGGCGGCCGGCGACGAGCTCGGTGGCGAGCTGCTCGAACTCGTGCGACTTGGCGCCGATGATGCCCAGCTCGGGTGCCACCAGGCGCGGGTCGCAGGCGGCGCGGCGCAGCCGCGTCAGCTCGGCCAGCACATGGAAGGCGGCCTGGCCGGGGCCGGTGTCGGTGGCCATCTCGGCCACGCGTTCCAGCGCGGCGCGGCGCGAGGCTTCGAGAAAAGCACGCTCCTCGGGCCCGGGTTCGACGCGGTGGATGATCTCGGTGCGCGGCGGCAGGTCGGTGAGCACCTGGCCCTTGGTCCGGCGCAGCAGGAAGGGCGCCACCAGCCGGCGCAGCCGCGCCTGCGCGGCGTTGTCGCGATCGCGCTCGATGGGCCCGGCGAAGCGCTCGCCGAACTGGCCGCTGCTGCCCAGCAGGCCGGGGTTGAGCAGGTTCATGATCGACCACAGGTCGGCCAGTCGGTTCTCCACCGGCGTGCCGGTCAGCGCCAGGCGGAAGCCGGCCTGCAGCGTGGCGACGGACTTCGCGCGCTTGGTGGCCGCGTTCTTCAGCGCCTGCGCCTCGTCCAGCACCAGCGTCGCCCACGCGACCTTGGCGAAGGCCTCGTCGTCGATCTGCGCCAGCGCGTACGACGCCACCACCAGATCACCCGCCGCGACGCCTTCCAGCAGGGCCTTGCGCTCGCCTTCGCCGTAGAGCGCAACGCGCAGGCTCGGCGCGAAACGCTGCGCCTCGGCGACCCAGTTGCTGCACACCGAGGTCGGCGCGATCACCAGCGCCGGGCCCAGCGCCGCGCGCTGCAGCAGCAGCGCCAGCGTCTGCACTGTCTTGCCCAGGCCCATGTCGTCGGCCAGGCAGGCGCCCAGGCCGGCATGGGCCAGGCGCACCATCCAGGCATAGCCTTCCTGCTGGTAGCCGCGCAGATCGGCCTGCAGCGCCGCCGGCAGTACCGGCTGCAGCGCCGCGGCTTCGTCCAGCAGCGCCAGCCGCCGCAGCCACGGCTTGTCGCCGGCCACGGTGATGTCGTCCAGGGTCTCGGCCAGCCAGGCCGCGGCGGCGGCGGGCAGCCGCACGCCGCCCTTGGCGCCGCCGTCGGCCTGGGCCAGGGCCTGCAGGTCGGCGAGCTGGCGACGCAGCTGTTCGGTCAGCGACAGGTATTCGCCATCGCCCAGCGCCACGAAGCGGCTGCCGCGCGAGGCATGCGCCAGCTGCAGCAGCTGCTGCAGCCCGAGCACGCGCTGCTCGTCGAGGCGGGCCTCGCCGTCGACCGCGAACCAGTCGGCGCCGCTCTTCACCGACACCTGCAGCGCCGCCTTGTCCAGCACCTGCACGCGCACCGGCTTGCCGCGCGGCCAGTCGATGCCGGCCACGGCGGCCAGCTGCGGCAGCCGCTCCACCGCGGCCAGCGCGTCCTCGGGGTCGGCCAGCAGCCAGCTGGTGTCGTCGGTCTGCGCACCTTCCAGGAAGGGCAGGGCTTCGAGCACGCTGTCCAGGTGGCGCGTCTCGGCCGCGAGGTCGCGTTCGGTGGACAGGTTCATGCCGCCGTGCAGCGTCAGCAGCCGCGCCCGGCCGCGGCCGGGCGCCACGGCGGGCCCGTGGCTGCCGAAGGGCTGCACCAGCAGCCGCAGCTGCAGGCCGTCGCCCTGCGGGCTCAACTGGGCGCGCAGCCGCGCTTCGCTCTGCACGGTCTCGCCGGCGGCAGCGTCGCTGTGGAGCTGGAAGTGCCCCGCCAGCACGCGCAGCGCCGCTTCCAGCTCGGCCTGCGCCGCCACCGGCACGGCCCATTGCTTGGAGACCAGTTCGGCGACGCGACGCTGCGCCGCGCCGATGCGGATGAGCCTTGCGCGGTCGGCGCCGTCGCGCACGATGCGGATGCTGTTGCGGCGTTCGCTCTCGGCGGTCTCGTCGCTGGTGGTGAATTCGTCGCCGGCCTCGGGCAGCGTCGGCGCCAGCAGCGCGTCGGCAAGGTGGAAGACGAAGCGCTCGCCCTGCGCGCCGCCCTGGCGCTGCACTTCCAGCACCGGCAGGCCTTCGCGCAGGTCCACGGCCTGCTCGGGCGCGTCGTCGAAGAACACCGCCGGGTGGCCGACGAGCGCGATCGCCGCCGCCGTGACGTCGATGCCTGGCTGCCCCGGCGACCAGCGCTGCGGCGCGATGCAGCGCGCCACCGCGGCGTCGCGCGGGTCCAGCCGGGCGGCCTTCTTCACCCGCGCCAGGCTCACCGGCTTGGCCTTGCCCGGCCCGCGCACGCCCTGCGCCCGTTCCCAGGGTTCGACGCCGATGACGCGGTCGTGGGCGTCTGTCGTCAGCCGCCATTGCAGCGTCGGCGGCTCGGCGCCGGCGGCGTCCTTGCCGCGCACCTCGCCCAGGGCCTCGATGGCGGCGAGCGCGTCCTGCCAGGCCTCGCGGCGCGCGCCGTAGAAGGCCACCGGCCAGGGCGCACCTTCGCGCTCGCTGCGCGGCGGCAGCGGCAGCTGCAGGCGCGCGCAGGCCTGGCGCAGCAGCTCGGCCTTCCACGGCACGCCGGCCTCGTGCAGGTGGTCGATCAGGGCGCGCAGCATGCTGGCGCTCCAGCCGCGCGATGGCTGGTCCAGCCAGGCCGCCAGGACGAGCCGGTGGGCGTCGCTTTCCAGCACATGGGGGCGCCGCTGCGGGTGCGGTGCGTCCAGCACGCCGGCGTGCAGCGTGGCGTCGCCCAGGCGCACGGCGATGGCATGCGCCCACAGGCCCCAGCCCTCGGGCGGCGGCGTGCGCGTGCCGGCCTCGGCGATGCACAGCTTGTGCGCCGCCGTCCAGGCTGCCGGCTCGGGCTGGGCAAGCAGGCTCAGCAGGTACCACTGCGCCAGCCGCTCGGGCGCGAAGCCGCGCTTGATGCGCGTCGTCCTGGCCGCTTCGCGCCAGGCCTTGTCGAAGGCCCGGGCGGCCTCGGCCCAGCGGCCGGCGTAGGCCAGCTGCGCGGCGCCCAACAGCGGCAGGCCGACCCCGCCCAGGCCGGCCACGGCGGCCTCGCTGCCGGCGAGGTCGCCGCGGTGCAGGCGGCGTTCGGCGAGCAGGAAGCGCAGGTTCGGCGGCACCTGCGACGCGGCCTGCGCCAGCTGCGCGTCCAGCCATTGCAGCAGCGGCGCCCACAACGGCAGGTCGAGGTTGAAGGCGGACTGGAAGCTGGTCAGCAGGGCCTGGCGCAGGTCGGCGGGGCAGCGCTGGAAGAGCTCGGGCAGGAAGGGCGAGTTCAGCGCCTCGGCCACGCGGTCCGGCGCCGCGGCCGGGCCCAGCACGCGCATCGCGATCCGGCGCCAGCCGGCCAGGTCCAGCCCCGCGTACAGCGCCAGCCGTGCCAGCGCCACCATCTCGGCGTGGCTGCGGAACTCGGGCATGGGCGGGTCGTCGTCCCTGCCGCCCTGCGCGTAGGTGGCGCCGGCCCAGGCCCAGGCGCGCCAGGCGTCGGCCGCGCCCTCGGCGCCGAGCAGGCGCGGCCAGGCGTCGCGGCGAAGCGCCTCGGCGACGTCGTAGCGGCCGCCTTCGTTGACGAAGACGCGGCCGCCCTGCAGCAGCCCCGACAGCGCCGCGCCCACCGCCGCGGCGTCGAAGGCCACGCCCTGCACCATGCCGCGCCCGAGCCGCCGCAGGAACTGCAGCAGCCAGGTCTTGCCGCGCGCGCAGCCCGCCAGGCACAGGGCGTCGAAGACCGTTTCCAGGTCGGCGGGCACGGGCGGCGCGGTGGGCGCGGCCGGCGGCTCGGGCTTGCCCAGCCGCGCCGGCGCCAGCGGCTTCATCGTGCGCAGGTCGATGACTTCGCCGCGCCAGTTGACGTAAGGGGCAGGGGGTTTGGGAGGGCGGGCCATGGGTGCGGTGCAGCTCGGGGCACATCGTAGCGCCAGCCATGGCCGTGGCCGGCGCTGTAAGCCGGTGTTGGCCTGACGTCAGAGCCCGGTCAGTGCCCGTGCCGATAGTCCGCCCCAGGCGCATGGGCTGCGGGCAAGGCCGCGGAGCGCTGAATTCCAACACTTTCGGAGACAAGCATGGAAGCGAACCTGGCCGTGCGCATCGCAGCGCACCCCACGTACCAGAAGCTGAAGTCCACGCGCTCGACGCTGGGCTGGTGGCTGGCGGCGGCGATGATGGTCGTGTACTACGGCTTCATCGTGCTGGTGGCCTACTTCAAGCCGCTGATGTCCACGCGCATCGGCGACGGCGTGACCACCTGGGGCATGCCCATCGGCCTGTTCGTCATCGTCTTCACCGTCGTCATCACCGCCATCTACGTGCGGCGCGCCAACAGCGAGTTCGACCGCCTGTCCGAAGAGCTGAACAAGGCGGTGATGAAATGAACGCGCGCAAATCCATGCTCCTCGCGCTGGCCCTGGCGGCCGGCAGCTCGGTGGTTTATGCGGCCGGCGCCGACCTCGGCCAGACCGTGCAGCAGGCCACCAACTGGACCGCCATCGGCATGTTCGGCGTGTTCGTGGTCTTCACCCTCTTCATCACCAAGTGGGCGGCGGCGCGCACCAAGAGCACGGCCGACTTCTACACCGCCGGCGGCGGCATCACCGGCTTCCAGAACGGCCTGGCGATCGCCGGCGACTACATGTCGGCGGCGTCCTTCCTGGGCATCTCGGCAGCGGTCATGGCCAGCGGCTTCGACGGCCTCATCTACTCCATCGGCTTCCTCGTCGGCTGGCCGGTGGTCACCTTCCTGCTCGCCGAGCGGCTGCGCAACCTGGGCAAGTTCACCTTCGCCGACGTCGCTGCCTTCCGCTTCAACCAGACGCCGGTGCGCATGTTCGCGGCCAGCGGCACGCTTGTCGTCGTCGCCTTCTACCTCATCGCGCAGATGGTCGGCGCCGGCCAGCTCATCAAGCTGCTGTTCGGGCTGGAGTACTGGCACGCCGTGGTCATCGTCGGCGCGCTGATGATGGTCTACGTGCTCTTCGGCGGCATGACGGCGACGACCTGGGTGCAGATCATCAAGGCCATCATGCTGCTGTGCGGCGCCTCGTTCATGGCCTTCATGGTCATGCTGCACTTCGGCTTCAGCCCCGAGGCGATGTTCGCCGAAGCCGTGAAGATTAAGACCGACCTCGCCACCAAGGGCGGCAAGCCGGCCGAAGAGGCGGCCAAGATAGGCTTCTCCATCATGGGGCCGGGCAACTTCGTCAAGGACCCCATCAGCACCATCAGCTTCGGCATGGCACTGATGTTCGGCACCGCCGGGCTGCCGCACATCCTGATGCGCTTCTTCACCGTGCCCAACGCCAAGGAAGCGCGCAAGTCGGTGCTGTGGGCCACGAGCTGGATCGCCTACTTCTACATCCTGACCTTCATCATCGGCTTCGGCGCCATCACCTACGTGCTGACCAACCCGCAGTTCCTCGACGCCAAGGGCGCGCTGCTGGGCGGCAGCAACATGGCCGCCATCCACCTGGCCAATGCCGTGGGCGGCAACGTCTTCCTCGGCTTCATCTCGGCGGTGGCCTTCGCGACCATCCTCGCGGTGGTGGCCGGCCTGACGCTGTCGGGCGCCAGCGCGGTCTCGCACGACCTCTACGCCACCGTCATCAAGAAGGGCAAGGCCGACAGCGCGAGCGAGCTGCGCGTGTCCAAGATCACCACTGTCTGCCTGGGCATCATCGCGGTGGTGCTGGGCATCGCCTTCGAGAAGCAGAACATCGCCTTCATGGTCAGCCTGGCCTTCGCCATCGCGGCCTCGGCCAACTTCCCGGTGCTCCTGATGAGCGTGCTGTGGAAGGGCTGCACGACGCGCGGCGCCGTGGTCGGCGGCTTCCTGGGCCTGGTCTCGTCGGTGGGCCTGACGGTGGTCTCGCCCGCGGTGTGGGAAGCCACGCTGGGCAACCCCAAGGGCTCGGCACTGTTCCCCTACACCAGCCCGGCCCTCTTCAGCATGACGATCGGCTTCGTCGGCATCTGGCTCTTCAGCGTGCTGGACAACAGCAAGCGCGCGGCCGTGGACAAGGCCGGCTTCCTGGCCCAGCAGGTGCGGTCGGAGACCGGCATCGGCGCCTCGGGCGCGAGCGGTCACTGAACGCCAAGGACTGATCTCGATCAGTCCCGGCCGGGGGGCCGCCGACGTATCGTCGGTGGCCCCTTTTCCATCCCGCCATGAGCCCTGCTGCCGAACCGCAACGCGAGATGCTCTCGCTGGTGACCGCGCGCGTGCGCGATGCCTACCTGCGCAAGCCCTGCTATGTCGACGGCGGCGATGACCTGGTGACGGTGTGCCGCGTGCTGTCGGCGCGCGGCCTGACGCAGGCACTGGTCAGGGACGGCGACCGCGTCGGCATCTTCACCACCACCGACCTGCGCGATGCGCTGCTGCGCCCCGAGCCGCCGCAGCAGCTGGCGGTGCGCGAGGTGGCGCACTTCGAGCTCGTCGAAGTCGCCGCCGACGCCGAGCTTTTCGAGGCGCTGTGGCTGATGGTGCGCCACCGCGTCCACCGCCTGGTGGTGCGCGACGGCGATGCGGTGCTGGGCGTGCTGGGGCAGCTCGACCTCGTCAGCTTCGTCGCCAACCATTCGCACATCGTGGCGCTGCAGATCGACGATGCGGCCGGCATCGACGACCTGCGCGCGGCCAGCCTGCGCATCGACGAGATGGTCAAGCTGCTGCACGGCAGCGGCATCCGCATCGAGCGCATCACGCGGCTGGTCGGCGAGCTCAACACACGGCTCATCCGCCGCGTCTGGGCGATGCTGGCGCCGCCCGAAGTCGTGGCGAACAGCTGCCTGCTGGTGATGGGCAGCGAGGGCCGCGGCGAGCAGATCCTCAAGACCGACCAGGACAACGCGCTGCTGCTGCGCGACGGCTTCGAATGGCCCGGGCTGGAAGACCTGGCGCAGCGCTTCAGCGACGCGCTGGCCGCGCTGGGCTACCCGCCGTGCCCGGGGCACATCATGCTCACCAACCCGCTGTGGCGGCAGCCGCTGGCGGCCTTTCGCGAGACGCTGCGCGGCTGGCTCTACGGCGACGGCGGCAACGGCACGCCCGACGGTCCGATGCATCTGGCCATCTTCTTCGACGCCGCCGCGGTGGCCGGCGACGCCACGCTGCTCGCCGAGGCGCGTGCCCACCTGGACCGCATCGTCTCCGGCCAGGACCCCTACCTGGCGCGCTTCGCCGCCGCCGCCGACCAGTTCGCCGAACCCGGCCACTGGTTCGCGCGCATCACGGGCCGCCGCGACGAACAGCCGCTGGACCTGAAGAAGCTGGGCACCTTCCCCATCGTCCACGGCGTGCGCGCGCTGGCGCTGCAGTACGGCGTGCGCGAGCAGGGCACGGCGGCACGGCTGGCCAGGCTGGCCGCGCAGGGCCACATCGACGAAGGCCTGGCGCGCGACCTGCTGGAAGCGCTGCATCTGCTGATGGGCGTGCGCCTGACCCACCAGCTGCAGCAGCGCGACCGCGGCCTGGTGCCCGGCAATGAAGTGAAGCCTTCGGAACTGAGCACGCTGGAACGCGAACCGCTGCGCCACGCGCTGGCCATCGTCGGCCGGCTGCGCCTCTTCCTGCGCCAGCACTTCCGGTTCGAGAGCCTATGACAAGAAGACCAGGAGACCCCCATGAAGCGACGCCGCGAATCGCTGCTCGCGCAGCGCCTGTGGGCGCTGTTCGCAGCCGGCTGGCTGCTCTTCAGCTTTCCGCTGCTGCGACTGTGGCTGGCTGACGGCAGCACCACCTGGCTGGGCCTGCCGCTGTTGCCGGTGGCGCTGTTCGCGGCCTGGGCGGGGCTGGTCGCGCTGCTGGCGGTGCTGATGGAAGCGCGGCAGGGCTGAAGGCCATGGCTGCGCTGTCACCGTCGCTGGTGCTCGGTGCCTCGCTGGCCTACCTGCTGGCGCTGTTCGGCGTTGCCGCCTGGGCCGACCGCCGCGCTGCGGCCGGGCGCAGCGCCATCGGCAATGCCTGGGTGTATGCGGCGTCGATGGGTGTGTACTGCAGCGCCTGGACCTACTTCGGCAGCGTCGGCCGCGCCGCCAGCGGCGGCATCTGGTTCCTGCCCATCTACCTCGGACCGACATTGGCCATGGTGCTGGCCTGGCCGGTGCTGCGCAAGATGATCCGCATCGCGCGGCGCTGGCGCATCACGTCGATCGCCGACTTCATCGCCAGCCGCTACGGCAAGAGCCGGCTGCTGGCCGGGCTGGTGACGCTGATCGCGCTCGTCGGCGTCGTGCCCTACGTGGCGCTGCAGCTCAAGGCCGTGGCCAGTGGCTATGCGCTGCTCACCGGCACGCCCGCGGCCGGCAGCAGCACGGCCCTGCTCGTGGCGCTGCTGCTGGCCGGCTTCACCATCGCCTTCGGCACCCGCCACCTCGACAACACCGAGCGCCACGAAGGTCTGGTCGCCGCCATCGCCGCCGAATCGGTGGTCAAGCTGCTGGCCTTCCTGGCCGTCGGCGCCTTCGTCACCTGGGGCCTGTTCGGCGGGCCCGAGGCGCTGTTCACGCGCGCCATGGCCGTGCCCGAGATCGGCCGCGTGCTGCGGGCCGACCCGCTCAAGCCCTTCGCCTACGACCAGTGGTTCGCGCTGATGGCGCTGGCCATGCTGTCGGTGCTGATGCTGCCGCGGCAGTTCCAGGTGATGGTGGTGGAGAACGTCGACGAAGGCCACGTGCGGCGCGCCGCCTGGGCCTTTCCGGCCTACCTGCTGGCGATCAACGTCTTCGTGCTGCCCATCGCCTTCGGCGGCCTGCTGTTCTTCGGCCCCGGCCGCGCCGACGCCGAGACCTTCGTGCTCTCGCTGCCGCTGGCCGCCGGCGCGTTGTGGCTGGCGCTGGCGGCCTTCATCGGCGGCCTGTCGGCGGCCACCGGCATGGTCATCGTCGAGGCCATCGCGGTGTCGACGATGGTCTGCAACGACCTCGTGCTGCCCGGGCTGCTGCGGCTGCCGGCCTTCCGCGCGCGCGACCTCACGGCGACGCTGCTGTTCACCCGCCGCGCCGTCATCGCGCTGCTGCTGCTGCTGGGGTGGCTCTACTTCCGCATCGCCGGCGAGGCCTATGCGCTGGTCAGCATCGGCCTCATCAGCTTTGCCGCGGTGGCGCAGTTCGCGCCGGCGCTGCTGGGCGGCATGTACTGGAAGGGCGGCACGCGCGACGGCGCGCTGGCCGGGCTGGCCGCGGGCGCGCTGCTGTGGGCCTACACCCTGATGCTGCCGTCCATCGCCAAGAGCGGCTGGATGGACCCCGGCTTCGTCCAGCAGGGCCCCTGGGGGCTGGCGTTGCTGCGGCCCGAGGCGCTGTTCGGCCTGACGGGGATGGACAACCTGACGCACGCGCTGTTCTGGAGCCTGCTCGCCAACGCCGGCCTGTACACCACCGTCTCGCTGGCGCGCCCGCCGCAGGCCGCCGAGGCCAGCCAGGCGCTGCGCTTCGTCGATGTCTTCGAGGGCGCCGCGCACGAAGGCGTGTTCTGGCGCGGCCGCGCACGCGTCGACGACCTCGTGGCGCTGGTCGGCCGCTTCCTCGGCGCGGCACGGGCGCAGGCGCTGTTTGCGGCGCAGCCGCAGGCGCCCGGCGGTACCGCCGACCCCCACCTGGTGCAGTTCGCCGAGACGCAGCTCGCCGGTGCCATCGGCAGCGCCTCGGCGCGCGTCATGGTGGCCTCGGTCGTCGAGGAAGAAGCGCTGGAGCTCGATGACGTGGTGCGCATCGTCGAAGAGGCCAGCGCGCTGCGCCTGAGCAACGAGAAGCTGCAGTCGCTGGACCGGCTGAAGGACGACTTCATGTCCTCGGTGACGCACGAGCTGCGCACGCCGCTGACCAGCATCCGCGCGCTGGCCGAGCTGATGCGCGACGACCCCGCGATGGAGGCCGCGCAGCGCCAGCAGTTCCTGGGCCTGGTGGTGGCCGAGGCCGAGCGGCTGTCGCGCCTGGTGAACCAGGTGCTGGACATGGCCAAGATCGAGTCGGGCAATGCCGACTGGCAGGCCGTCGAGGTCGACCTGGCGGCGCTGCTGCAGCAGGCGGTGTTGACCACGGCCGAACTCTTCCGCGAGCGCGGCGCCACCGTGGCGCTGCAGCTGCCGCCGCAGGCACCGCGCCTGCGCAGCGACCCCGACCGGCTGCTGCAGGTGCTGCTGAACCTGCTCTCCAACGCCGCCAAGTTCGTGCCCGCCGGGCAGGGCCGGGTCGAGCTGCGGCTGCGCGTGCAGGCGCGCCAGCTGACGGTCGAAGTGCAGGACAACGGCCCCGGCGTCGCGCCCGAGCAGCAGGCGCTGGTGTTCGAGAAATTCCGCCAGGGCGGCGACGCGGCCGACCGCCCGCAGGGCACCGGGCTGGGCCTGCCCATCAGCCGCCGCATCATCGAACACTTCGGCGGCCGGCTGTGGCTGAAGTCGGTGCCCGGGCAGGGCGCCTGCTTCGGCTTCGACCTGCCGCTGCACGAAGAGGAGACCGAGTCATGAGCCAGAAAGTGCTGATCGCCGACGACGAGCCGAACATCCTCATCTCGCTGGAATTCCTGATGAAGCGCGAAGGCCACCAGGTGCTGCTGGCGCGCAATGGCATCGAGGCGCTGGAAGTCATCCGCAGCGAGCGCCCGGCCCTCGTGCTGCTGGACGTGATGATGCCGGGCAGGAACGGCTACGAGGTCTGCCAGGCCGTGCGCGCCGACGAGGCGCTGGCAGGCACGAAGATCCTGATGCTCACCGCCAAGGGCCGCGACACCGACATCGCGCAGGGCCTGGGCGTGGGCGCCGACGGCTACGTGACCAAGCCCTTCTCGACCCAGGCGCTGGCGGCCAAGGTGCGGGAGATGCTGGCATGAAGGTCGATGGCCGCGAGATCGCGGCCGCGCTGGCCCCCGCCGCGCTGCTGGCGCTGGTGCTCGGCGCCGTGGCCGGGCTGCTTGCGGCCACGCTCACGCCGGCCGAGCGCGCCGCGCTGTGGGCGCTGCTGGAACCGCGCCTGGCGCTGGTGCTGATGGGGTGGCTCGTCGCCTCGTTGCTGGCCGGCTGGGCGCTGCGCGCGGCCTGGCTGCATTTCGGCGCCGCGCCGGGCCGCATTGCAGAAGCCTTGCAGGTGGTGCTGGCCAACGACGACGCGCCGCGCCTGCCGCCGCAGGGCAGCGCCGGCAGCCGCGCGCTGGCGGTGGCGGTGAACGCGCTGGTGCTGCAGCGGCGCACGCTGCGCGAAGGCATCGCGCAGAAGGTGGCCGAGGCCAGCCTGGAGGTGGCGCAGGAACGCAACCGCCTGGCCGCGCTGATGGCCGAGCTGACGCAGAGCGTGGTCGTGTGCAACCTGGACGGCCGCATCCTGCTCTACAACGCCCGCGCGCGGCTGCAGTTCAGGGCCCTGGCCGATGGCCAGGCGGTGGGCGGCGCCGAGTCCATCGGCCTGGGCCGGTCCATCTACGCTGTCCTCGACCGCCGCCTCGTCGCCCATGCGCTGGAAGCCGTGCAGCAGCGACTGCAGCGCGGCGCCGCGCATCCTTCGGCGCAGTTCGTCACCGGCACCCAGGGCGGGCAGCTGCTGCGCGTGCAGATGAGCCCGGTGAAGGCGCCGGGCGCAGGCGCAGACCAGCCGCTGAACGGTTTCGTGCTGATGCTCGACAACATCACCCGCGTTCTCGCCGAGGACACGGCGCGCGACCGCCTGGTGCAGACGCTCACCGAGGGCCACCGCGGTGCGCTGGGCAACGTGCAGGCGGCCGTCGAACTG
Source organism: uncultured beta proteobacterium (assembly GCA_903914615.1). Taxonomy (GTDB): domain Bacteria; phylum Pseudomonadota; class Gammaproteobacteria; order Burkholderiales; family Burkholderiaceae_C; genus Rubrivivax. The sequence continues at coordinate 27,730 of CAIWPS010000763.1, forward strand.
CTCGACGACCCGGCGCTGGACGGCGCCACGCGCGAGCGCTTCCTGGGCGTCATCCGCGACGAGGTGGCGGCGATGTCGCGGCGCCTGAACGAGGCCGCCGAACAGGGCCTGCGATCGCTGAAGACACGCTGGCCGCTGGAGGACATGCTGGGCGCCGACCTCGTCGCCGCGGCGGCGCGGCGCATCGAGACGCAGCTGGGCGCGCGCGTCATCGCCACCGAAGTCGACGGCCAGCTGTGGCTGAAGGTCGACAGCTATTCGCTGATCCAGGCCCTGCTGCACCTGGCCGGGCGGCTCAGCGAGGAGTACGACATCAAGCGCGTGCAGCTGCGCCTGGCCGCGGCCGGCGACAAGGCCCAGCTCGACCTCGTCTGGGCGGTGCAGGCGATGAGCACCGAGACCGTCACCGCCTGGGAGACCGAGCCCATCAAGGCCGGCGACGACCGCAGCCCGCTGACCGTGCGCGACGTGCTGGAACGCCATGCCGGCACGCTGTGGTTCGAGCGCGCCCGCGTGCGCCAGGAGGCCTTCTTCCGCCTGCTGCTGCCGCTGGCCGGCGAGGGCGCGCCGCTGGAGACCGCCGACGTGATGCGCGGCGACAGCCGGCCCGAGTTCTACGACTTCGACCTCTTTGCCCAGAGCGACCGTGGCGGCGCGCTGGCCGAGCGGCTGCTCTCCGAACTCAGCTACACCGTCTTCGACACCGAGACCACGGGCCTGGAACCGGCGGCCGGCGACGAGATCATCCAGCTCGGCGCCACGCGCATCGTCGCGGCCAAGCTGCGGCGGCAGGACTGCTTCGACCAGCTCGTCGACCCCCAGCGCCCGCTGTCGGCCGCCGGCATTGCCATCCACGGCATCGAGCCCGAGCAGCTGCGCGGCCAGCCGCTGATCGGCACCGTGCTGCCGGCCTTCCACGCCTTTGCCGCCGACACCGTGCTGGTGGCGCACAACGCCGCCTTCGACATGCGCTTCCTGCAGCTCAAGGAAGCCAGCACCGGCGTGCGCTTCGAGCAGCCGGTGCTGGACACGCTGCTGCTCTCGGCGGTGATCCACCCGCAGCAGGACAGCCATCGGCTGGAAGCCATTGCCGAACGCCTTGGCGTGCCGGTGCTGGGCCGCCACACCGCGCTGGGCGATGCGATGGTCACCGCCGAAGTCTTCCTGAAGATGCTGCCGCTGTTGCAGGCGATGGGACTCACGACGCTCGCGCAGGCGCTGGAGGCGTCGAGGCAGACCTACCTGGCGCGGGTGGCGTACTGAGTGGCCCCAGCGCCGGGCACCGCCCGGCCCTGTCCGCCTTCACCGTCCGGCCTTGGCCAGCAGCGGGTCGGAGGCCGGCAGGCTGAGCCTGACGGGCGCGTGGTCGCCTTCCGCCAGGTCGGAGAAGCGCAGCACGATGCGGCCGTCGTCCGAGATCAGCGTGGACGCAGACAGCGCGCGCACCGGCACGGGGCCGAAGTCGTCGAGGGCGGCCCTGGGGCTGCGTGCCGTTCCCGAGATCACCAGCAGCGAACCATCCTGCAGCCGGTAGCGGCCCTTGATCTGCTC
>CAIWPS010000764.1 GCA_903914615.1 uncultured beta proteobacterium
GCGGTGGTGCCCATCCTGGTGGTCTGGTTCGGCATCGGCCTGGGGCCGGGTGTGCTGACGGCCTTCCTCATCAGCTTCTTTCCCATCACGGTGAACATCGCCACTGGCCTGGCGACGCTGGAGCCCGAACTGGAAGACGTGCTGCGCGTGCTCGGCGCGCGGCGCTGGGACGTGCTCGTGAAGGTGGGGCTGCCGCGTTCCATGCCCTACTTCTACGGGTCCCTGAAGATCGCCATCACGCTGGCCTTCGTCGGCACCGTGCTGGCCGAGATGACGGCCGGCGACTCGGGCATCGGCTACCTGATGAACACCGCCGGCAGCCAGCAGCGGCTGCCGCTGGCCTTTGCCGGGCTGGTGACCATCGGCGCGATGGCGATGGCGATGTACGAACTCTTCAGCTGGGTCGAGAAGCGCACGACGGGCTGGGCGCACAGAGGGACGCATTCATCATGAACCTGGCCCAGCAACTGCGCCACCTGCGGCGTGCCAACGAGGTCGCCCGTGCCGCCATGGCCGCCGGCCGCCACCCCTTCGGCGCGCTGCTGGTGGCGCCCGACGGCGAGGCGGTGCTGATGGAACAGGCCAACGTCGACACCGTCAACCACGCCGAAGCCGTGATGGCGCGCGAAGCCGCCCGGCGCTACGACGGCGACACCCTTTGGGGCTGCACGCTTGTGACCACGGTGGAGCCCTGCGCGATGTGCGCCGCGACGCAATACTGGGCCCACATCGGCGGCCTGCTCTACGGTCTTTCCGAACACCGTTTGTTGGAGCTCACCGGCAACCACGCCGAGAATCCCACTCTCGACCTGCCTTGCCGCCATGTCTTCGCGGCCGGGCAGAAGGCGATGCGCGTCGTCGGCCCCGTGCCCGAAGCGGAGGAGGAGATCGCCGCCCTGCACCGCGATTTCTGGCGCTCGCGGTGACGGGTGCGCTCGCCGGCTGGCGCGGCCATCTCCGCATTCACTACCGTCGCGAAGGCGAGCGCACGCTGGCGCTGGACCACCATGAAGGCCCGCTGCGCGTGCTGCAGCCGCTGTACCCCGAAGGGCCGGGCATCTGCCACAACGTGGTCGTGCACCCGCCCGGCGGCGTGGTGGCGGGCGACGAACTGCACATCGACCTGCGGCTGGACGCCGGCACCCATGCCCTCGTCACCACCCCGGGCGCGACGCGCTTCTACCGCAGCGAAGGCGCCACCGCGCAACAGCGCGCCACGCTGCGCCTGGCCGAAGGCGCGCGGCTGGAATGGCTGCCGATGGAAGCCATTGCCTACAGCGGCTGCCGCGCCGACAACGCCGTCGTCGCCCACCTGGCGCCGGGTGCCGAGATGATGGGCTGGGACCTGCTGGCGCTGGGCCTGCCCGCTGCCGGCCAGCCCTTTGCCGAAGGCTGGTACCGGCAGCACCTGGAGTTGCCCGGCGTGTGGCTGGAGCGCGGCCGTGTTGCTGCCGACGACCTCGCGCTTCTGCACTCGCCGCTGGGCTGGGCCGGCCACCCGGTGCTGGCCACGGCGTGGTTCGCGGCCGGTAGCGCGCTGGTGCCGGCGCGGCGCGAAGCCTTGCTGGACGCCGCCCGCCAGGCCGCCACCGCGCACGCGCTGACTGCCACCGCCGGCGCCACCGCGCCGCAGTCCGCCGTCGTGGTGCTGCGCGTTCTGGCGCCCGGCGTGGAGCCGGCGATGGCGCTTCTGGCACAGGCGCGCGCGGCGTGGCGCCAGGTGGCCTGGGGCCTGGCGGCCGAGGCACCCAGGATCTGGCGGACCTGAGGCGCGACGGCCGCGCACGCCCCGCCCGCGCTCGGGTAGGCTTGCGTGCATGACAGCGCCGACTCCGCCCCTCGCACCCTGGCTGCAGGCCGCGCGTGATCACTGGCAGTGGCGCGGCGATACGCGCCCTCCCTTCGCCGCCGAGCCCGGCCCCGGGCAGATCTCGGTGTGGGACTTCCCTCGCCCACCCCGCCTGGCAGCCGAGCCGCGCGAGGTGCTTATCGTCTGGGGTGAGGTGGCGGTCGCGCGCAGCACGCGGGCGCAGCGCGTGCTCGAAACCGCACATCCACCCACCTACTACATTCCTTGGGACGACGTCGCCCGTGAACTGCTCGTGCCGGCGGCAGGCGGCTCGCTCTGCGAGTGGAAGGGCGCGGCCCGCCACTGGAGCCTGGTCGCAGGCGGGCGCACGCTGCCTTCGCAGGCCTGGAGCTACCCGCGGCCGCTGGCCGGCGCTCAGGCACTGGCCGAGTGCGTGGCGTTCTACGCCCGCGGCCTGACGTGCAAGGTCGGTGGCCTGCCGGCCACGCCGCAGCCGGGGGGCTTCTACGGTGGCTGGGTCACGCCCGACCTGGCAGGACCTTTCAAAGGCGAGCCGGGTACCGAGAGCTGGTGATCGTCGCCGGCGCTGGGCCTGGTGCCGCCACTGGCGGCCACCTCGTCCGGGGCCTGTGTGCCGTCGCCCAGGGTGGCGCGGAAGACGCGCGCGTAGTTGCCGCCCAGGATGAGCCGCACGTTCTCGACGCTGAAACCGTGCTGCCGCAGCGCGCCGGCCAGCGCGGGCAAATCGCGGTAGGAGCGGAAGGTCGACGCGCCGACCAGACCGTTCATGTCGGTGCCCAGCGCGACATGCTCGACGCCCACCACATCGGCCATGCGCGCAATGCCGCCGGCCAGCGCCGCCA
>CAIWPS010000765.1 GCA_903914615.1 uncultured beta proteobacterium
CACGCGCGCCAATACAGCGCCGATGACGCTGCCGGCCGACCTTGTTGCCAGAGGATTGCAGATGAGGTGCGCGTCGACCCTGGTGTCCGCCAGGAGCTAGGGATGGTCTGTGATGGCACCTGGAAGGTGGTTCAGGCTTTGCTATAAACGTATCAAGAATCGTTTCAACTATCTGACTACAGGTTCAATTTACGCTATATGAATACGGGTCTGAAATGTAGGATAATCGTTTCATGGCAGTAGCCGATTTACTCGTTTCCACACTGCGCAGGCAGGGCCGCACACCGGCTGCCCGGCTGCTTGAAGGACTGGGTGTCAGCCGGCCGACGCTGATGCGGTCCGTGCGCGCGGCGGGCGCGGCAGTGCTGACCATGGGCCGCGCGCGTCGTACTGCCTACGCTGCCCGGCGACCGCTTCGCGGCAGTGCGGCAGCCCTGCCTGTGTACTGCATAGATCCGCAGGGCGGCTCCAGGCAGATTGCTCAGCTGAACCTGGCCTACCCGGACGGCTGCCTGCTGGACTACGCGTCAGACTTTGATTGGCCGCTGGATGCAGACATGCGCGACGGCTGGTTCGAGGGCATCCCGTACCCGCTGCAGGACTTGCGCCCATCAGGCTTCCTCGGCCGCGCCTTCGCGCACGCGAACGCGGCTGTTCTGCAAGCCAGCGAAGATCCTCGCAACTGGTCCGACGACGACACCCTGTACGCCATGTCGCTGTTTGGCGCCGACCTCAGCGGCAACTTCATCGTCGGCGAGACGGCCTATCGGCGGTGGCTGACGCAGTTGCAAGAACCGGTGGAAAGCATCACCGATGTGCAGGTAGGACAGGCCTACCCTGCGCTGGCGCGGCGTGCGATGGAGCATGGAGAGCCTGGCTCTCCTGCCGGTGGCGAGTTTCCAAAATTCACAGCCGTGCGTGAACTCGCCGGGACGCCTGTCCGGGTCCTTGTCAAGTTCTCCGGTTCGGACGATTCGCCCGGCACCGTGCGATGGTCCGACCTGCTGGTGTGCGAGCAGCTGGCGGCAGACTGTGTCCGGGAACTGCCGGGTCTGACCGCCGCGGCGTGCAGCATCCACCGGGAGGGCGGGCGGACTTTCCTTGAAGTCGTTCGCTTCGACCGGCATGGCACGCAGGGTCGTTCCGCGCTTTGTTCCTGGGCCGCGATCAACCACGACTGGTTCGGGCTGGGCGGCCGGCCTTGGCCAGAAGGCGCCGCCCGGCTGCTGGACCTGGGACTTGTCGATGCGCAGACCCTCGAAGCGGCGTCCCTTCTGTGGCATTTCGGTCAGTTGATCGGCAACAGCGACATGCACGACGGCAACCTGTCCTTCGTTCCCGGCGGTCCCGGCCTGCGACTGGCACCAGCGTACGACATGCTGCCGATGCTCTATGCGCCGCGGAGCGGCTTGGAGCTAGCCGAACGGACCTTCGCGCCGCGCCTGCCGTTGCCGGTCGAGCGCGAGAGCTGGCAGCAGGCGTCCCGGTCTGCTATCGACTTCTGGCTTCGGGCCAGCGTCGACCTGCGCATCAGCTCGGGCTTTCGGCAGATCTGCGCCCGGAACGCGCTGGCTGTTCGGGATGCTGCTTCGGTAGCTGCAACTGAGATACCCGCGCGCACGAGCCTCGGCGAGTGATTCCGGCTCCGATGCGTCCTGTACTGCAGCAACGACATCCAACTGGACGTGCTCGCAGTGCTGGCGCCGGGGTCGTCGGCTGTGGATCCCGTCCACGCAAGCCAACGCCTGTGTAGCACGTATGTGCTACATTTTACCCAATGACTCAGAGGTACCCAATGTCGACAACCACAATCCGCATCGAGGACGAGCTCAAAGCGCGGATAGCCGCCGCAGCTCATCGTTCAGGCAAGACGGCGCACGCCTTCATTCTTGATGCCATCGCACAGACAGTCGAGCAGATTGAGATCGATGACGAGTTTCATCGTTTGGCCGACGAGCGCTGGGCCAAGGTGCTGGCTACAGGGAAGACCGTACCGTGGGATGACGCGAGGGTGTATCTCGAGGCGCGAGCGAGGGGAGACAAGGTGCGCAAACCCGGCGCGCGCAACTCTGGGCGCTGACCGGCCGTATGTCGCGAATCGAGCTGGCACCGGAGGTGTTCGACGACTTCGACCGATTCTTTGACCACCAGGCCAATCACGGCATCGAGGACACGCTGGAGCGTATCGCCGAAATCATCGAAGCCATCCAAGTTCTCGCGCGAAGCCCGCTCATCGGGCGCAAGGCAAAGGGCGGCAAGAAAGAGTTGGTCATCGGACAGGAGTCGCGCGGTTACGTGGCGCTGTCCCGCTACGTGTCAGACGTCGATACGGTCTTTGTCCTTGCCATTCGAAGCCAACGTGAATCTGGGTACAAGCGATCTCGCTGAGAGACGAGCCACGGGATCGGCATGACCCCCCTGGCGACCCCCTGATGGCTCCTGTTTACAGCATAAGGGCGTGGCAAGCGCCGGCCGACTTCGCAAAGGCAGATTGACTCTATGAATTTCATGCTGCATGATGGCATGATATCTTACAAGAAAGGCTAGCGATGCTTAAGGAAGTCGGCGCCAGTGGCCAGATTTCGCTGGGCAAGCGATTTGCCGGGCAGCTGTTTGAAGTGATCTTTCACAGCGACGGCAGGGTGGAAATGCTGCCGATGCGGGCCGTGCCCGTGCGCCGGGCAGTTGCTGGCAGCGAAGTACCAGCCCCCGATGCTTGGCTACCCCCTGGCGGCTACACCGCGTGCAACGCCTGGGCGCTGGAGAACCGGCCTGCTCTCGAGGCCTACGCTCAACGCATTGAGCAAGACGGCACGGCGG
>CAIWPS010000766.1 GCA_903914615.1 uncultured beta proteobacterium
CCAGCCGCCAGCGCAGCGTGCGCGCGGTGGTGTGCAGCTCATCGGCCACCTGTTCCATGGTGGGCAGGTCGCCCGGGCGGCCCGCCAGCAGCTGGTACACGCGCCCGGCCAGGCCGCTGGGCTGCTCGGCCTTGGCCAGCAGCTGTTCGCAAAGCCGGTGCACCATCGAGGCGGTGAGTGGGTTGTGCAGGCGCAGCTGGATGTCCAGCAGCCGGGCGTCGAACTCCAGGGCGTCGCGTTCGGCCGAGAAAACCACCGGGCAGTTCAGCAGCTGCGTGTACAGCGCCGCGTGCACCGGCCGCGGGTGGCGGAACAGCGCGCGCCGGGCGACGATGACGTCGGGCCAGATGTCGCGCGCCAGCGATGCCTGCAGCGCGATCTGGTACTCCAACAGGAAGCGGTGCAGCTCGCCCGCCGGGTCCAGGCCAAGCAGGTCGTCGTAGATCCACGAGGCGGCGTCGCCCACCTCCTGCAGCGACAGCCTGAAGGTCGGCACCGCCAGCCGGTGGAAGCGCTGCGCGAACTGCATGCCTTCGCGCGCGGTGCGGAAGGTGAGCAGCGCGAAGCCGTACATGCCGTAGGCCGACACGCGCATGCGCTGGCCCATGCGGAACGGGAGTTCGGGCGAAGCGCCCATCGCGATAGCGTTGCGGCAGGCCAGCGCGAACTGGCGGCTCGAGGTCTTGCGTTCGGCGTCTTCGAGGGCCGCCACTTCGAGACCGGTGCCGTCCAGCAACGCGTCGGCGCCCAGTCCTTCCTCGGCCGCCGCGGCCACCAGGTTGGCAATCTTGTAGGGCGGGTGGATGCGTTCGTCGGCCGCCGCGCGCGGCGTCTCTCGGGCGGGCTTCAGCACAGGTCCTGGTGGTGCGGCAGGTTCATGGCCGCAGTTATCGCGTCAGGGCACCGGGGCTGTCCATCGGTTGTCGCCCTGAGCCAGACCCCGAGATGAGCACAAACTCGACCGTGGTGTCGCCCTCGCGCTGGCTGCTGCTGCTGGAAGCCGGCGCGCCGCTAGAGTACGCCGCCAGCCTGGCTGCCGCGCCCTGGCTCTTGAACGCGCCGCGCGGCGACGGCCATGCAGTGATCGTCTACCCGGGCTTCCTGGCGTCGGACCTCAGCACGCGCCCGCTGCGCCGCCTGCTGCGCGCGCTGGGCCACGACATGCACGGGTGGGGCCAGGGCCGCAACCTGGGCGCGCGCGCCGCCACCCTGGATCGGGCCCTCGCTCAGGTGCACGCGCTGCACGCGAAGAGCGGCCGCCGCATCAGCCTGGTCGGCTGGAGCCTGGGCGGCCTGTTCGCGCGCGAAGTGGCCAAGCGCGCGCCCGACTCGGTACGCCTGGTGGTGAGCCTGGGCAGCCCCTTCACCGGCCCGCGCGACGCCAACCGCGCCTCGAGCACCTACCGCCGGCTGCAGCGCGGCCAGGCGCCGGCGCCCATCCGGCACGAAGACCTGCGCGAGCCACCGCCATGCCCCACCACGTCGATCTTCAGCCGCACCGACGGCATCGTCGCCTGGCCATGCAGCCTCCAGGCGCCGGGGCCGCAGGCCGAAAGCATCGAGGTGCGAGCCAGCCACCTGGGCTTGGGCGTCAACCCGTTTGCGCTTTATGCGCTGGCCGACCGGCTGGCGCAGCCCGAAGGGGCCTGGCTGCCGTTCGACCGCCACGGCGTGCGGCGCTTCGCCTTCCCCGACCCCTACCGCACCACCAAGGAGACGCACCCATGAAAGCCGTTCAGGCCCGCTACGACACCCGCGGCCCGGTACCGCAGGACGTGATCGCCCCGGCCACCGTGGACCTGCCCGTGCCCGCCGCCGGCCAGGCGCTGGTGGCCGTGCTGGCCGCGCCGATCAACCCTTCCGACGTGCTGATGCTCACCGGCGGCTACGGCATGCTGCCGCCGCTGCCCGCAGTGGGCGGCAGCGAGGGCGTGGGCCGTGTCGTCGAGGTCGGTCCGGACGTCACGGGCCTGAAGCCCGGGCAGCTCGTGCTGCTGGCCGCCGGCAGCGGCACCTGGTGCTCGCACCAGCTGGCCGACGCGCGCCGCCTGGTGCCGCTGCCCGATGGCGCCGACCCGCAGCAGATGGCCATGCTCACCGTGAACCCGGCCACCGCGTCGCTGATGCTCTCCGAATTCGTGCCGCTGGCCGCCGGCGACTGGGTGATCCAGAACGTCGCCAATTCCGGCGTCGGCGGCTACCTGGTGCAGCTGGCGAAGCGGCGCGGCCTGCGCACCGTGAACGTGGTGCGGCGCGAAAGCGCGGTGCCAGCGGTGAAGGCGCTGGGGGCCGACCTGGTGCTGGTGGACGGCGACGATCTTGCGAAGCGCGTGCGCGAAGCCACCGGCGGCGCCGCCATCAAGCTGGGCGTGGACGCGGTGGGCGGCAAGGCCACCGACCGCCTGGCGCGCTGCCTGGGCGAATCCGGCACGCTCGTGAACTACGGCCTCATGAGCGGCGAGCCGTGCGTTGTCTCGGCCGAGGCCTTCGTCTTCAAGGACGTCACGCTGCGCGGCTTCTGGCTCGCCAAGTGGTTCGGCACCGCGCCGCGCGAGCAACAGCGTTCGCTCTACCTCGAGCTGACGCGCGCGCTGGCCGCTGGCGAGCTGAGCGCGCGCGTGCATGCGACCTACCCGGTGGAACGCATCCGCGATGCAGTGGCCGCGGCCGCCGCAGGTGAACGCGAAGGCAAGATCGTGGTGGTGCCGGCGTGACCCGCGCCAAGCCGGGCAGCGGCCTCACGGTCACCGCGCCGAGCACCGGCAGCAGCGCCTCGTCGATGCTCGAGCGCGCGCAGACCGGCAGCGCCGAGCAGGGCGCGCTGGCTGCCGCGCAGCCTGACCGGCGCCATCGTGCGCCGCCCGAAGTCCGAATGAGCACATCTCCATGACCCGACCCGTTTCGCCCCGCAACCCCTGTCCCTTCCTGCGCGCGCTGGTGGCGCAGGGCCTGCTGCCAGACAGCACCGCGCCGCTCGGCCTGGTGGCGCAAACCGTCGAGCGCGTGGCGCGTGCCGGCGAAGGGCAGCCTGCGCTGGGTTCGGCGGCGGTGCGTGCCATTGCGCTCATCGCCAACGGCCTGGGCCCGAGCGCGATGCTGCGCAACGCCGGCGAAGGCCTGCACCTGGACCGGCTGCGCGATGGCCCTCTGGACAAGCACGGCGTGGGCAGCGGTCTGCTCGACGCGCAGGCGCGCTTCGTCGTTGACGAATGGACGCGTCTGGAAGGCTTCGCCAGCGACAAGACTGTGTCCGACGGCAGCGTCGAACGCGGCCTGGACCTGAACGAGCTCACCCGCATGATGGACGCCAACTTCGAACGCGCCGCCGGCCGCCGCCGGCGCGTGGACCGCGCGCTGATGAACGGCGAGTGGCCGGTGCTGCTGAAGGTACTGGGAAAGCAGGGCGCAAAGGGCCGCTTCCTCAGCCTGGCCGAACTGCGCGACCTCGTGGAGCACCGGCGGCTTCCGGCGCGCATGCAGGCGCGGCTGTCGGCCGGCTGAGCGCCACATCGACACCATCCACTCTTCCGGTTGCTGGGAGCACCGCCGCCAGTACGCCGTTGAACCCCAGCAGTCGAGGGCCCAGCGCCAGCCAGCGGCGCAGCAGCGACCCCGTGGGCGCACAGGTGGAGTTGCCGGTGAACACGAAGTGCCGCGTCACGTCGCAGGCGATGGCCAGGCGCTGGACCGGGTTGGGGGCCCGCAGCCCGCCAGCTTCACGGCCCAGGGCAGCGCCGGCACGCACAGCACCTGCGCCCCAGACCCTGGCCAGAAGCCAGCGTCAGCAGTGTCCAGCTGGTGGGCACAGCCAGGCAGAAGCGAAGCGCCCGGCGCGGGCCATGGTTAGCCGCCAGCGCTGTTTCCGCCGACCGAATTCGGGCCCCCCCGGGAGTGCAGCTCACTGCGCCCGATGCGCTGTGAATGCAGTCGGAAGGTTCTTAGCATTGCAATCGGAGGCCGTCCGTGAAGCGCCAGTCCGCTCGATGGCGGTCGCTTCCGAAGATCAGGTCCTCGTCGACAGCGGGTGCCAAGGGGCTGGCGGCCTACTGAAGAAGTTCTCCGCGTGGCAGACGTGCGGCCGCGGCATCGAAGGTCACGAAGCGCGAGCGGCCAAGGTGTGTCGCGCGGGCTGCGAGGAGACAGTCGGCGAAGTCGGCGGATGGAAACTGGTCGAGCAGGTAGAGCGCCTCTTCCACGGTGGCGTCATGCTCGAACTCAATGCTTGGGGTCTCCAACATGGAGATGAAGGCACTGGCCATGGCCTTGCGGTTCACTTTGTGGCGGCATCGGAGAACGCACTCGGTATCGAGCAGTGCGCACAGGATCACAAGCAACGGCTCGCCAGCCGCAGTGGCCTCGGCGACCAGGCGGTGCGCAGCAGCGCACTGGTCCGGCGCAGAAGGGTCTTGGATGAGAATCCGAACCATGACGTTCGTGTCGATGGCGACGCTCATTCATGCAGGCGCATCTCGTCGACAGTCCTGAGCCTGTCCGGAATTTTGTGTGCGAGTCAGTGGCTGTCGTCCGACGGTGAACCCGAACAGCC
>CAIWPS010000767.1 GCA_903914615.1 uncultured beta proteobacterium
CCTGCGGCGGGAGGGGGCGTCAGCCGAACGTGCTCCAGCCCCTGCGCCAGGTCGGCGCCCAGCACGTAGCCGCCGATCTCGACCGGCTGGCCAGCGGCCAGTGCGGCGCGTGTTTCGTCCATTGCCCCAGCAGTCTTGCCGCCCAGCAGGTCGCCCGCCAACTTCAAGCGCATGAACTGCTGCAAAAGCGTCTTGCCGGACGCCGGTGCCTGCCAGAACAGGTGGTGGCAAGGCGTCGTAGCCATGCGCGCCGCAGCGGCACTGGCCACCAGGCAGCCGGCGCGCAGACCCCACAGCCACAGTGGCGCTGCCACGTTCTCGCGCAACCATTGCGCACCGCGTTCGACGTCGTCGAGCCAGTCGGTCCAGCGGGCGTCACCGAATTCGCCGCTGCTGTCGCCGCAGCCCCGCAGGTCCAGCTGCAGCACGCCGTAGCCCGCAGCGGCCAGCGCGCGCGACTGCAGCGCCGCCATGCGCCGCGACTTGTTCATCTCTTCGGCGAAGGGGTGGATGTACAGCACCGCGCCGCGGGCGGATGCACAGCCGCCCAGGCGCGGCCGGTGAAAGAGGCAGAAACGCTGCTCGCTGGGGCCGGCGCGGAGGAAGAAGGCGTCGATGTTCGAAGCCACTGCCCGTCAGTGCGCCAGCTGCGCCGTCACGAAGTCGCTCAGCGAGCCCACGCTCTCGAAGACCGAGCCGTCGATGTCGCCGTCGTCGATGGCGATGCCGAAGCGCTCTTCCAGCGTCGTGATCAGCGTCACCACGACCATCGAATCGAATTCGGGCACGGCGCCCAGCAGAAGCGTGTTGCGGTCGAAGGCCAGGCCGCGCCCGTTCAGGCTCAGCACTTCATCGAGCACGCGCTGCACTTCTTTTTGCACTTCCACGAAGGCGACCTTTCGCTTGCGGCACGCGGCCCTGGACAAGACGCAGATTCTAGGTGGCGAGCCTGCGCTGGCCTGCCCCCGCTTCCGTGATGGACTTGGCGCGCCCGCGGCGGCCTCGGGCGGAGTGGTCGGTGGGCTCGTGACATACTTTTCGACCACTCTGCGGCTTGTGCCTGCGCCACCCTTGTCCATATCCGAAGCCTCGCTGTTGCACGACCTGGTACACGTGGCCAGCGAGCGCACACCCGCAGCCCCGGCCCTGGTCAGCGGCACACAGCAGCTGAGCTATGCGGCTTTGGCCGGCCAGGTGGCGGCCTGTGCCGCCGGCCTGGTCGGGCTGGGCCTGCAACGCGCCGAGCGAGTGGGCATCTACCTCGAAAAGCGCTTGGAAACCGTGGTTGCCAGCTTCGGCGCGCCGGCCGCGGGCGGCGTCTTCGTGCCGATGAACCCGCTGCTCAAGGCCGAACAGGTGGCCTTCATCGCCCGCGACTGCGCGGTGCGCGTGCTTGTGACGTCGCCCGATCGGCTGGCCACGCTGCTGCCCGTGCTGGCCGAATGTCCTGAGCTGCGCCAGGTCGTGCTGACGCAGGTGCCGGCGCAGATTCCGGCGCTGCCGCCGCATGTCGGCCTGCTGTCGTGGGAGCAATTGCTGCGGGCCTCGCCCCAGCCCGGCCACCGCGTCATCGACACCGACATGGCCGCCATCCTCTACACCAGCGGCAGCACCGGCCGCCCCAAGGGTGTGGTGCTGAGCCACCGCAACATGGTGGCCGGCGCCAAGAGCGTGGCCAGCTACCTCGAGAACGGGCCTCACGACACGCTGCTGGCCGCGCTGCCGCTGAGCTTCGATGCAGGCTTCAGCCAGCTCACCACCGCCTTCCACAGCGGCGCGCGCGTGGTGCTGCTGAACTACCTGCTGCCACGTGATGTGCTCAAGGCGATGGAGCGCGAGAAGGTGACGGGCCTGACGGCGGTGCCGCCGCTGTACATCCAGCTCACGACGCTGGAATGGCCGGCCGCCATCAACGAGCACCTGCGCTACTTTGCCAACACTGGCGGCCGCATGCCGCGCGAGACGCTGAACCTGTTGCGCCAGCGCGCGCCCAAGGCCAAGCCCTTCCTGATGTACGGTCTGACCGAAGCCTTCCGCAGCACCTACCTGCCGCCCGAGGAAGTCGACCGCCGGCCCGACAGCATCGGCCGCGCCATCCCGAACGCCGAGATCCTGGTCTTGCGCGAAGACGGCACCGAGTGCGCCGCCGACGAGCCCGGCGAACTGGTGCACCGCGGCGCCCTCGTCGGCCAGGGCTACTGGGGTGATGCCGAGAAGACGGCCGAGCGCTACAAGCTGCTGCCGCCGGGCATCGGCGGCCGCGAGGCAGGGCTGCAGTTGCCCGAGTACGCGGTGTTTTCGGGCGACACCGTGCGGCGCGATGCCGAAGGTTTTCTCTACTTCATCGGCCGGCGCGACGAGATGATCAAGACCTCGGGCTACCGCGTCAGCCCGGCCGAGGTCGAGGAGGTGCTCTACGCCACGCGCCTCGTCGGCGAATGCGTGGCCTTCGGCGTCGACCACGCCACGCTGGGCCAGGTCATCCAGGTCATCGCGACCGCGCCCGAAGGCAGCGCCGCGCTCGACCTGCCCGCGCTGCAGGCCGCCTGCCGCCAGCACATGCCGGCCTACATGGTGCCCGCCGGCTTGGAGCCCATGGCCGGCCCGCTGCCGCGCAACCCGAACGGCAAGATCGATCGCAAGCTGCTCGCCACGGGTTGGCAGGAACGACATGGCTGACCTGATTCCCACGGCGCCGGCGCGGCCGATGCACGCGCCGATGACGCTTTTCCCGCTGCGCCACGGCGAACTGGTGATCGGTGGCCAGAAGGTCGGTGCGCTCGCCGCCCGCGTCGGCCAGACCCCCTTCTACGCCTACGACCGCGCCCTGCTTCGCGATCGCGTTGCGAAGTTGCGCGCAGCCTTGCCGCCGTCAGTGAAGGTGCACTACGCGATGAAGGCCAATCCCATGCCCGCCGTGGTGGGCCTGATGGCCGGGCTCGTCGACGGCATCGACGTCGCCTCGGCCGGCGAGCTGAAAGTGGCCCTGGACGCCGGCGCCGACCCGGCCGAGGTCAG
>CAIWPS010000768.1 GCA_903914615.1 uncultured beta proteobacterium
AAGGCCGCACCGCGGGCGGCGAAGAAGGCAAAGGCGATGGCCGCGGGCAAGCCCGCGCCGCGGGCCGCCGCGCCGCGACCGCGCCGCGGCTGAGCCGGCACGCCACGCCGATGCCCGGCTTTCTCGTCGGCCATGCCACGCACCCCGACTGGCGCGCTGCGCTGGCCCTGGCGGGGGCGCAGGTCGAGGCCGGCCGCGCCCGCCACGACGCCAGTGCCGCCGGCCCGCTGACGCTGGGCCACGTCTATTTCACCGACCCTTACGCGCCACATGCGCAGGCCCTGCTGGCCGAACTGCGCATGCGCTGGCCAGGGCTGTCGTGGGTGGGCTGCGTGGGCGTGGGCGTCGCCGCCACCGGGGTCGAATACATCGACGAGCCGGCGCTGGTGCTGATGCTGGCGGCGCTGCCGGCGGGCCGCTTCGAGGTCTTCTCGGGCGCACGCCCGCTGCAGCGCATCGAGCCCTTCAGCGCGCTCGTGCATGCCGACCCGGCCACACCCGACCTGGCCGAGCTGATCGGCGAGATGAGCGACCGCACTGCCAGCGGCTACCTCTTCGGCGGCCTGGCCTCCTCGCGCGCGGCGGCCGTCCACATCGCCGACGGCGTCTGGCGCGGCGGCCTCTCGGGCGTGGCCTACAGCGCCGAGGTGGCGATGGTCTCGCGCGTCACCCAGGGCTGCCAGCCGGTCGGGCCGACGCGCACGGTGACGGCCTGCGAACGCAACATCGTCACCGCACTCGACGGCGAGCCGGCGCTGGCCTGCCTGCTGCGCGACCTCGGCCTGGGCGCGGGCGAGGACACGCGCGCCGCGCTGCCGCGCCTGCGAGCGACCCTGGTCGGCCTGACCGACGCCCACGACAGCGCGCTGGCGCGCGGCGGCCAGTTCGGCACCGACACGCGGGTGCGCCACCTCATCGGCCTGGACCCGGCGCGCCAGGCCGTGGCCGTGGCCGAGGTGCTGCAGCCGGGCCAGCGGCTGGCCTTCTGCCAGCGCGACATGCAGGCGGCGCGGCGCGACCTGGTGCGCATCTGCAGCGAGGTCCGCGACGAGCTCGAAAGCCAGGCCGAACCCGCGCTGGCCCAGGGGTCGGCGCAGGCCCTGGGGCAGGCTGCGGCGGCGGCGCCGGCCCCGGCGCGGCGGGTTCGCGGCGCCCTCTACGTCAGCTGCGCGGGCCGCGGCGGCGCGCATTTCGGCGGCCCTTCGGCCGAGCTGCGCATCGTCCAGCATGCGCTGGGCGACGTGCCGCTGGTCGGCTTCTTCGCCGGCGGCGAGATCGCCCGCCACCACCTCTACGGCTACACCGGGGTGCTGACCGTCTTCACCGGCGACGCCTGAGCCGCCGCTGCGGTTCGTACTGCTTTGACGGCAGCGCGGGTACGCCGGGACGGCGCTGCCGCTAAAGTCGCAGCCTGGCGGGCGCCGTGCCCGCGCCCGCTCGAGCCGCCGATGAACGCCCCCTTGCCGCCGCCGCCGGTCCAGGCCGCCAGCGAACGTGCTGCCCGCCAGGCCGCCGTGGTCGCGGCGCTGGCGCCGCTGCTGCCCGCGCATGCGCTGCTCTGGCATGGCGAGGACACGGTGCCTTATGAATGCGACGGCCTCACCGCCTACCGCCAGCAGCCGCTGCTGGTGGCGCTGCCCGAGACCGAGGCCCAGGTGGCGGCGGTGCTCAAGGCCTGCCATGCCTTGCAGGTGCCGGTGGTGGCGCGCGGCGCCGGCACCGGCCTGTCGGGCGGCGCGCTGCCGCACGCGCTGGGCGTGACGCTCTCGCTGGCCAAGTTCAACAAGATCGTGCAGATCGACAAGCTCGCGCGCACGGCCACCGTGCAGTGCGGCGTGCGCAACCTGGCCATCTCGGAAGCGGCGGCGCCGCACGGCCTGTACTACGCGCCCGACCCCAGCAGCCAGATCGCCTGCACCATCGGCGGCAACGTCGCCGAGAACAGCGGCGGCGTGCATTGCCTGAAGTACGGCCTGACGCTGCACAACGTGCTGCGCGTGCGCGGGTTCACGGCAGAAGGCGAGGCGGTGGAATTCGGCAGCGAGGCGCTGGACGTGCCCGGGCTGGACCTGCTGCCGCTGATCGTCGGCAGCGAAGGCATGCTGGCCGTGACCACCGAGGTCACCGTCAGGCTGGTGCCCAGGCCCCTGCTGGCGCGCTGCATCATGGCCAGCTTCGACGACATCCGAAAGGCGGGCGACGCGGTGGCCGCGGTCATCGCCGCCGGCATCATCCCGGCCGGCCTGGAGATGATGGACAGGCCGATGACGGCCGCGGTCGAAGACTACGTGCACGCCGGCTACGACCTCGACGCCGCCGCCATCCTGCTGTGCGAAAGCGACGGCACGCCCGAGGAAGTGGCCGAGGAAATCGACCGCATGCTGGCCGTGCTCACCGGCTGCGGTGCCACCCGCGTGGAGGTCAGCCGCGACGAGGCGCAGCGGCTGAAGTTCTGGAGCGGGCGCAAGAACGCCTTCCCTGCCAGCGGCCGCATCAGCCCCGACTACATGTGCATGGACAGCACCATCCCGCGCCGGCGCCTGGCCGACATCCTGCTGGCCATCGCGCAGATGGAAGCGAAGTACGGGCTGAAGTGCTGCAACGTGTTCCATGCCGGCGACGGCAACCTGCACCCGCTGATCCTCTTCGACGCCAACGACGCCGACCAGATGCACCGCTGCGAGCTCTTCGGCGCCGACATCCTGGAGACCAGCGTCGCCATGGGCGGCACCGTCACCGGCGAGCATGGCGTGGGCGTGGAAAAGCTCAGCAGCATGTGCGTGCAGTTCGCGCCAGAGGAACGCGAGCAGATGTTCGCCGTCAAGCGCGCCTTCGACCCGCAGCAGGGGCTCAATCCGGGCAAGGTCATCCCGACGCTGCAGCGCTGCGCCGAGTACGGGAAGATGCATGTGAAGAAGGGCCTGCGGCCCTTCGCGGGGCTGGAACGCTTCTGATGTCGGATGCAGCGCTGGCGCGACTGGTCGACCAGGTGCAGGCGGCGCGGGCCACGGGC
>CAIWPS010000769.1 GCA_903914615.1 uncultured beta proteobacterium
CTCGGCCTTGTACTTCTCGTAGCTCATGGCCTTGCTGTTCTGGCAGCGAAAGCGCTCGTCGCCGGGCGGCAGCTTCACGCACTGCTCCTGCTGCCAGCCCTGGCTGATGTTGTAGGCGTCCTGCGTGCTGCACGCGGGCAGGCCGAGCAGCGCCGCAGCGCTCAGGGCCAAGGCCAGGATTCGCTTCACGGCGCCTTCTCCGGGTTGGTCAGCACGTAGAGGATGGCCGCGCTCTCGGCGTCGGGCTGGCCGTCGTATTTCGATGGCCGGTAGCGCATCTGGAAGTTCATCAGCACGCGCTGCGTCGGCTTGTCGAACTGGCCCGTGGGCACGATCTCGTAGCCATGCCTGGCCAGCGCCTTCTGGAACCACAGCACGTCGGGCAGCGCGGTCTCGTACAGCGCGCGCTGCGCCGCCACGCGCATGGCGTCGGGCCAGGGCGGTGTGATGCCCAGGTCGGCCAGCTGCTTCCACGGGAAGGTCGGCCCCGGGTCTTCCTTGTACTGGGCACTGACCTCGCCATGGCCGAGGATGCGCTCGGGCAGGATCTGGTGGCGCTTGACGATGTCCTTGATGAGCGGGATGAGGGCGTCGATCTGGTCCTGCCGGAAGGGCTCGTAGATGCGCTGCTCGGGCGGGCCGTCGGGCGTGCCGCGCTTGAAGCCGGGGTGGACGATCTCGATGCCGATGGAGCTGCTGTTCAGCCGCCGGTTCTCCTTCCACGCGCTGGCGCCGGAATGCCAGGCGCGGCGGCTCTCGTCGACGAGGCGGTAGATGCGCGGCGGCGTCTCGTCGGTCAGCAGGTAGTGCGCCGAGACCTGGCCCTCGGTGAGGATCTTGATCGAGCTCGGCAGGTCGCTGACGGTGTAGTGGATGACGAGGAAGAGCACGCGGCTGTCCTGCCCCTTGGCGGTGTAGGTGGTGTCGATGGGCACGCCGCCTTCGGTGGCGACGGTGGCGCAACCGGCCAGGACGAGCACCGCCAGCAGCAGGGCGAGCGGGCGCAGCAGGCGCAGGCAGGGCAGTCTCATGGCAGGGTCCTGTGCGCGGCCAGCCGGGCGGCCGCATGGTGGGGGGGGGTCGTCAATCTGTGCACTGCGGTGCCGGTGGGCAGGGCGGCGCGCAGGGCATTCTCCACCGCCGGGTGCAGGTCGAAGACGCGGCCGCCCAGCGCCAGCGGCAGCGCACCGCAGCGGCCTAGCAGCGCACGCGCCAGCCGCGCCAGTTCGCTGCCGGCGGCCTGCAGCAGGGCCAGCGCGGCCGGGTCTTCGTCGGCCGCCGCAGCCACCGCCAGCGCCAGCGTGCCGAGCTCGCCTCGCGTGGCGCCGTAGGCCCACTGCCGCGTGTGCGCCCAGTCGCTGCCGCCGATGTGCCCGAACACCCGCTGCGCCATCGGCGAGCTTCGCCAGGCGCCGGGCGCTTCGTCCTCGGCGCGCCAGACCATCCGCAGCGCCCGGGTGGCGATCCAGTGGCCGCCGCCGGCATCGTCGATGAGCACGCCGCGCCCGCCGGCGCGGTGCAGGGTGCCGGCGGCGTCGAGGTGGGCGGCGATGGCACCCGTGCCGGCGTAGACGACATGCCCGGCGCCGGGCGCGAAGGCGGCGCGGCAGGCCAGTTCGATGTCGCTGAGCAGGCGCACCCCGGCTTCATCGACCGCGAAGGCCGCCGCCACCAGCGCGCGCAGCGCCGGTTGCTGGGCGGCATCGAAGCCGGTGACCCCGGCGACCACGGCGCCCACCGCGCCGGCCTGCGCCGCGATGGCGCGCAGCGTGGCGGCGATGTGTTCACGGCCGGCCGCGCTGGCCAGCTGCAGGCCCGACAGCCCGGGTTCATGGCCCTCGGCCTGCACCTCCCCGAGGTCGTCGACGCGCGCCCAGCGCGTCTGCGTGCCGCCGGCGTCGAGGCCGAGCGCACCGGCGGGCGGGGGGGTGGTGGCGGTCGTCACCGCTGCATTCTCGCGGCCCGCGCGACAATCCGGCGATGTGGCGTGCCCTCACCCTCTTGCTGGCCCTCGCGCTGGCGGCCGGCACGGCCGCGGCGCGCGAGGCCCTGCCTGCCAACGTGCTGAAGGTCCTGCAGGCGGCCGGCGTGCCGCCCGACGCGATGGCCGCGGTGGCACTGCCCCTGAGCCACCGCGCGCCGCCCTGGCAATGGCGCGCCAGCGTGCCGATGCAGCCCGGCTCGTCGATGAAGCTGCTGACGGCCATCGTCGCGCTCGACCGCCTGGGCGTCGCCCACCGCGGCAGCACCGAGCTGCGCAGCGCCGCCCCGCTGGTGGACGGCGTGCTGCAGGGCGACCTCGTGCTCCAGGGCGGCGCCGACGCCGACCTCGGCGTGCCGCAGCTCTGGGCCCTGCTGGGCGAGTTGCGGCAGCAGGGCGTCACCGAGATCGCCGGCGACCTCGTCGTCGACCGCACGCTGTTCCGCCCCGAACGCATCGACCTCGGCCTGCCGCCCTTCGACGAGTCGCCCGAGGCCGACTACAACGTGATTCCCGACGCGCTGATGCTGGCCGGCAACCTGCTGCCGCTGTGGCTGCACAGCGAAGGCGGTGTGGTCAGCGCCCGCAGCACGCCGGCGCTGGACGGGCTGGAGATCGTCAGCCGGATGACGGTGAACGCGCGCCCCTGCCGCGACTGGGACGAGGACTGGCAGCCGCCGCAGGTGGTGCACGAAGGCGGCGCCACGCGCATCGTGCTGCAGGGCGCCTTCCCGGCCGACTGCACGCAGCGCCCGGCGCTGCAGCTCGTCGACCGCGACGAACTCGCCGAGCGCCTCTTCCACACCCTGTGGCAGGGCCTGGGCGGCCGCTGGCGCGGCCAGCTGCGCGCCGCGGCCGCGCCCATGGGTACGCGGCTGCTGGCGCAGCACCAGGCCCGGCCCTGGGGCGAGCTGCTGCGCCCGGTGCTGAAGACCTCGGACAACGCGCTGACGCGGCTGCTCTACCTCTCGCTGGGCGTGCCGGGCATGGCAGACGACCCGCAGGCGACGACCACCGAGCTCGCCGAACGCGCCGTGCGCGGCTGGCTGGCCGAACACCACATCGACGACCGCGGGCTGGTGCTGGACAACGGCTGCGGGCTGTCGCGCAGCGAACGCATCACGCCCTGGCAGATGGTGCGCCTGCTGCAGGTGGCCTGGAAGGGCCCGCTCGCCGCCGACCTGCTGGCCAGCCTGCCGCTGGCCGGCGTCGACGGCACGATGCGCCGGCGTCTGAAGGACAGTCCCGCCGCCGGCTGGGCACGCCTGAAGACCGGCACGCTGAAGAACGTGGTGGCGCTGGCCGGCGTGGTGCGCGACGAGCGCGGCCGGCCCTGGGCCGTGGCGATGATGATCAACCACGACGACGCGGCGAAGGCGCGCCCGGCACTGGACGCGCTGGTCGACAGCTTCGCTCGCCACGGGCCCTGGGGCGTGCCGCGACGCGGCCAGCGCTAGCCGGCACCGCGGCCGTCAGACCTGCAGCCGTTCGGGCGCCAGGTAGGCCAGGCGGAAGCTCTCGAAGTCGCCTTCGTCGGCCGCCTCGATCGCCGCGCGCTCGTCCAGAGAGGCCTGCGCCGCGGCGGCAAAGGCCCGCTGCTGCTCTTCAGCCCAGGGCAGCTGAACGAGATGGTTGCGCGTCTGCTGCGACTGCGCGGCCACGAACGCGATGTGCGAGCCGCCGAAATCGCCCTGCATCGTCGCCAGCACGCGCGCCGAAGGCAGCGAGTCCGGCGCCGCCAGCGCGGCGCGTGCCGCCGCCAGCGCCTCGGCATGCGCGCTGCCGCCGTGCGCCGCGTCCAGCGCGGCGGCGATGGGGTCGCAGTCGGCCAGCAGTTCGGCGGCCCAGTCCCGCAGCGCCACGGGGCGGCCTTCGCGTTCCAGCTGCAGGCCGGGCTGGCGCCCGAAAGCCGCCGTGAGGTGCTGGTTGCGGCCCAGCGCGGCAATCTCTTCCGGCGTGTCGGGCGGGCTGTCCTGCAGCAGGCAGTGCAGCAGGAAGATGTCGATGAAGCGCATGGTCTGCGCCTGGATGCCCACCGGCACGAAGGGATCGAGGTCCATGCAGCGCACCTCGATGTACTCGACGCCGCGGGCACGCAACGCGTGCAGCGGGCGTTCGCCGCTCTGGATGACGCGCTTGGGGCGGATGGTGCCGTAGAACTCGTTCTCGATCTGCAGCAGCGTGGTGGCGAGCTGGTTGTACTCGCCGCCGAGGTTGCGGATGCCGATCTTTTCGTACGGCGGGTAGGGTTGCGTCAACGCCTCGTGCAGCGACGCGGCGTAGCTGTCCAGGCTGTTGTAGCTGACCGAGAGCGTGGCCTGGGCCTCGCTCTGGTAGCCCAGCCGGCCCATGCGCAGCGAGGTCGCGTGCGGCAGGTACAGGCTGCCCGCGCCCAGCGGCTGCAGGCCGTGTTCACGCCCGGCAACGAAGCTGGCGCACACCGCCGGGCTGGCGCCGAACAGCCACAGCAGCACGAAGGCGTGGCGGCGGAAGTTGCGGATGAGCGCGAAGTGCTCGTCGTTGGACAGCCCCGGCAGCGACCAGTTGTAGTGGATGCCCGAGATCGTCTGCATGCGGCGCCCGTAACGGTGCCCCAGGCCCATCCGGTAGACGCTCTTGGCGCGGCCGATGTGGCTGCTGCCGTAGTTGCCGATGGGAATGGTCTCGTCGGGCGGCAGCGTGCAGGGCATGCTGCCCACCCACAGCGTCTCGTCGCCGTCGCCGTCGCAGCAGGCGGCCAGGGTGCGGTAGACGAACTGGTGGATGCGCGTGAGCTCGTCCAGGCAGGCATCGACGCTGCCGTGGACGCCGGTGATGAGCTCGAGCTGGCTCTCGCTGTAGTCGGTGGTGATGCGCGGGTGGGTCAGCGGCGAGCCCAGCGCCGCCGGGTGCGGCGTGCGCGCCAGCGCGCCGCCGGGCAGGGCGCGCAGGCTTTCCTTCTCGATGCCGCGGCGCATGCCGCGCAGGCGGTCGGCGGAAATGTGGCGCAGGCGGTGGGCCAGGCTCATGAAGGGTCTCGCAGTCGGTGCACGACCGCAAGGTTAAGCGTTCGGCGGCGAACGCGCTGGCGGCGGCGCCGGCGCGCCGCGCGCCGCGGGGCTTCAGCCTGCCGGCAGCAGGGCCCAGCTCTTGGGGCCGATGATGCCGTCGGGCACCAGGCCCTGGCCGCGCTGGAAGGCGCGCACCGCGGCCTCGGTGCCGGGCCCGAAGATGCCGTCGGCGGGGCTCAGGCCCAGGGCCGCCTGCAGGCGCCTGACGTCGTCGCCGGTGCTGCCGCGGCGCAATGTCGGTCGCCCGGGCGGGCCGCCGGGCGCGGCCGGCGGCTCGGCCGCGGGGATCAGCGGCGGCGGCGGCCGGGAACCGTCCATGAAGGCGGCGACATCGGCGCGGAAAGCGTCCATGTCGAAGTCCGGGTCGTCCTTGCGGCCGGCCGGCAGCGCGTATTCCTTGTGGCCGGCGCAGAAGCTGGCCGGGTTGCCGACATGGCTCAGGATGGCGGCCACGCCGCGCTTGTAGGCGTCCAGCTGCACCGCGGGCCAGGGGCTGTCGTTGGCCAGGCCGGTGTTCTCGGCCTCGATGCCGATGAAGCGGCTGTTGCCGTCGGTGATGCCCTGCCAGCTGCCGGCGCCGGCATGGTTGCAGCGGCCGGCGGCGATGACGTACCAGGTGCCGTCGCGGCCGATGCCCACCTGCGACAGCGGCCCCGGCAGGTCGGGCCGGCCGTTGATGAGCGTGCCCAGGCTGGGCATGTTGCCGTTGCGCGGCCCCGCGGTGTGGTGGCAGATGACGCCGGCCACGGCGCCCATCTCGGCGCGGCCGCGGCTTTCCCAACCATCGACCTCGGCCACCTTCAGGCCGGCCTGGCGCAGCACGCCGGGCAACCAGGTGAGGGCGTAGATCATGATGCGACACCTCCCTTGGCAGCGGGCAGCGCCTCGTCGGGCGTGGGGTCGGTGATGGCGACATTGCAGCCGTCGGCGTGGGCTTCGGGGTCGGCCACGGCGCTGGCCGGTGGCGCCGGCCCGCTGTCGGGCGCCGGCGTCGGTGCCGGAGGCGGCGGCCCGGCGGCAGGCGCCGGGGGCGGCAGC
>CAIWPS010000770.1 GCA_903914615.1 uncultured beta proteobacterium
CGTGTGCTCTTCCGATCTAGACGGCCTTGCTGATGATCCTGACGATGATCGTCAGCGCTCCGCTGCTGGCCGTGGGCGGCGTGGTGATGGCGGTGCGGCAGGACGCGCACTTGTCGCTGCTGTTGGCGGTCAGCATGCCCTTGATGCTGCTGGCGGTGGCGCTGCTGATGTCGCGCACCATTCCCTACTTCCACAAGATGCAGGGGCAGATCGACCGCCTGAACCAGATCCTGCGCGAGCAGATCACCGGCCTGCGCGTGATCAGGGCGTTCGTGCGCGACACGTCCGAACGCGCGCGCTTTGCGGTGGCCAACGACACGCTGACCGACACGGCCCTGCACACCGGCCGCTTGATGGCGGCGATGATCCCGATGGCGGTGCTGGTGATGCAGTGGTCCACCATCGCACTGGTCTGGTTCGCGGCAGCGCGCATCGGCGCCGGCACGATGCAGATCGGCTCCTTGGTCGCTTTCTTGGCCTACATCGCGCAGATCCTGATGTCGGTGATGATGGCCGCGCTGTTGTTCGCGATCCTGCCTCGGGCGCTGGTCTGTGCCAGGCGTGTCGAAGAGGTCCTGTCCACGCCGTCTTCGGTCGCCGAGCCACCTTCACCCAAGGCCTTGACTCAGGACCCGCCCGAGAGCGTGCCAGCCGCACGGGCCGTCAATGGCCGAATTGGCCGTGGCCTTCAGTTCAAGGGCGTCGGCTTTCGGTATCCGGGTGCTGCAGCACCAGCACTGCACGACATCACCCTGCGCATCGAACCCGGCCAGACCGTCGCCGTGATCGGCGCCACAGGCTCGGGCAAGTCGACGCTGCTGAGCCTCGTTCCCCGGCTGTTCGATGTCACCTCGGGCAGCGTGTGCGTCGATGGCATCGACGTGCGCGAACTGTCGCTGCAGGCGCTGTGGGGCGCCATCGGACTGGTGCCGCAGCAGGCATACCTGTTCACCGGAACGATTGCGAGCAACCTGCGCTTCGGGCGTCCAGATGCCACGGAGGCTGAACTCTGGCAGGCGCTCGATGTCGCGCAAGCCACGCACTTCGTCAAGACCTTGCCGCAAGGGCTGCTGACGCCCGTGGCTCAGGGTGGTGGCAATTTCTCCGGTGGCCAGCGGCAGAGGTTGACGATCGCACGCGCACTGGTCGTCAAGCCGCACCTGTTTCTCTTCGACGACAGTTTCTCGGCGCTGGACTATGCGACCGAAGCGCGTTTGCGCGAGGCCTTGCGTCCGCTGATGAAAGACACGGCGATGCTGCTCGTCGGTCAGCGCATCAGTTCCCTGCGACACGCCGATGCCATCGTCGTGCTCGACGGCGGCGGGGTCATCGGGACGGGCACGCACGCCGTCTTGCTTCAGACCTGCGCGGCCTACCGTGCGATCGTCGAATCGCAGCATGCGACGGTGGAGTTGGTGTGAGCATTCGCGGCCTGCCGGGCACAGGTCCCGGGGCTGGCGCGCACGTGCGCAACTGGGGTGGCACGCTGCAACGCATGCTGAAGCTGCTGGTGGCAGCGCCTGCGAAGCTGGCCACGATCCTGGCCGCCACCGTGACCAGCGTGGTGCTGCATGTCATCGGACCCTGGCAGCTGGGTCGCGCGACAGATCTGCTCTATGCCGGTGTCACCACCCACAGCAGCATTGACTATGCGCAACTTGCGCGACTGCTGGCCTTCGTGGCCTTGCTCTACGGAGCCTCGTCGGCGCTGAACTGGTGGCAGGCCTGGCTGAGCACGGGCTTGCTGCAAGGCATCGTGCGCAGCCTGCGCCAGCAGGCCGAAGACAAGCTGGCGCGCCTGCCGCTGGCCTGGTTCGACCAGCAGCCGCGCGGCGAGGTGCTCAGCCGCGTCACCAACGACATCGACAACATCAGCCAGAGCCTGCAGCAGTTGCTCAGCCAGCTCTTGATGTCGCTGCTGAGCCTGATCGGTGTGCTGACGATGATGCTGTTCCTCTCGCCCCGGCTGACGCTGATCGCCGTGGCGGCCGTCGCGGCGTCGGTCGGTCTGGCGGCCTGGCTCACCGTCAAGTCCCAGCCCAAGTTCACCGAGCAATGGCGTGCGACCGGCGCGCTCAACGGCGAAATCGAAGAGGACTACACGGGGCACACCCTGATCAAGGTGTTCAGGCACCAGGCCGCGGCGCGCGCGCAGTTCGACAGCGACAACGCCGCGCTGTACGGCAGCAGCTACGGGGCGCAGGCGCTGTCCGGTGCCGTGCAGCCGGCCATCCTGTTCATCGGCAACCTGGTGTTCAC
>CAIWPS010000771.1 GCA_903914615.1 uncultured beta proteobacterium
CAGCGCCGCAGCGTCGGGCAGACCGGGCGGCGCAGCGCCGCCGCTCGAGGCATCGGGCATGGACATGGCCGCGCCTTATTTGTAGCTGTCGGCGTAGTCGTGGTACTTGCCGACTTCGACGTCGTCGAGCACGGCCAGCGCATCGTCGGTCTGCACGGCGAGCGAGCAGTACAGGCTGATCAGGTAGGACGCGATCGCGTTGCGGCTGATGCCCATGAAACGCACGCTCAGGCCCGGGCTCTGTTCGCCCGGCAGCCCGGGCTGGAACAGCCCGACGACGCCCTGGCGCTTGTCGCCGACGCGCAGCAGGATGATCTGCGTCTTGCCGTCGGTGACATGAACCTTGTCGGACGGAATCAGCGGAATGCCGCGCCAGGTCAGGAATTGCGATCCGAACAGGCTCACCGTCGGCGGCGGCACGCCGCGGCGCGTGCATTCGCGGCCGAAGGCGGCGATCGCCAGCGGATGCGTGAGGAAGAACGCGGGCTCCTTC
Organism: uncultured beta proteobacterium; assembly: GCA_903914615.1. GTDB lineage: Bacteria > Pseudomonadota > Gammaproteobacteria > Burkholderiales > Burkholderiaceae_C > Rubrivivax. The sequence continues at coordinate 494 of CAIWPS010000771.1, forward strand.
CAGACCTTGGTCAGCAGGTCGTCGAGATCGTCGGGCGTCGGCGCGCCGGTCAGCGTGCTGATGCGCTGGTGTTCGGCGACGCTGGCGAGCAGGCCGTAGTCGGCGTTGTTGATGAGCTCGCTTTCCTGCTTTTCCTTGATCGTCTCGATCGTCAGGCGCAGCTGCTCCTTGATCTGGTCGTGCGGGCTGCTGTAGAGGTCCGACACCCGGGTGTGCACGTCCAGCACGGTGCTGACGGCGTTGAGGAAATATTCGCGCGGCCGGTCCTCGTAGTCGACGAAGGTGGTGGGCAGCTCGCTCTCGTCGCGCTTGGCGCACAGCACCTGAACGTCCTGCGGGTTCTTGACCTTGTTGAGGCGGTAGATGCCGGCCTCCACCGGCACCCATTGCAGCAGGTGCGTCAGCCAGCGCGGGCTGATGGTGGCGAGCGTCGGCGCGGTCTTGGTGGCATTGGCGAGCTGGCGGGCGGCGTTGTCGCCCAGGGCCAGTTGAACGGTTTCGTCGGACATGGGGGTTCCTTGGTGAGCGGGATGCCGGGGGGGAGGAAGGGTCGGGGGCGGGGGCCGCGGGTCAGAGGCTGGCACCGTCGCCGGCGGCGGCGTCGCGGGTGCTGGCCTGGGCGATGCGGCTGCCCGGCGCCACGCTGCGCGTGAGCCAGACATTGCCGCCGATGGTGCTGCCGCGGCCGATGGTGACGCGGCCGAGGATGGTGGCGCCGGCGTAGATCACGACCTCGTCCTCGAGCACCGGGTGGCGCGCGCCGCCCTTGGCGAGGTGGCCCTCGCCGTCGGTGGCGAAGCGCTTGGCGCCCAGCGTCACGGCCTGGTAGAGCCGCACGTTGCGGCCGATCTCGGCGGTCTCGCCGATGACGACGCCGGTACCGTGGTCGATGAAGAAGCCGGGGCCAATCTGCGCGCCGGGGTGGATGTCGATGCCGGTGTCGCCGTGGGCCAGCTCGGCAATGACGCGGGCGATCAGCGGCAGACCCTGCCGGTAGAGCTGGTGCGCGAGGCGGTGGCTGATGGTGGCGCGGATGCCGGGGTAGCACAGCAGCACCTCGTCGACGCTGCGCGCCGCCGGGTCGCCGTGGAAGGCGGCCAGCACGTCGCTGTCGAGCAGCGTGCGGATGCGCGGCAGCGCGAGCGCGAACTCGTGCACCACGGCCAGCGCACGCACGTCGGCGTCCAGCGTCGGCTGACCGGCCGTGCGGGCGCTGTGACGCAGTTCCAGCCGCACCTGGGCGCGCAGGGAACTGAGCGCGCTGTCCAGGGTGTGGCCGACGTAGTAGTCCTCGCTCTCCTGGCGCAGTTCGGGTGGCCCCAGCCGCATCGGGAACAGTGCGCCGCGCAGCGCTTCGACGATGGCGGCCAGCGCCTCGCGCGATGGCAGCTCGCGGCCGCCCGGTTCACGTGGGCGCTGCTGGCTGTCGCGCCAGCGCTCGCGGGCCGCACGCAGGCCGGCCACGACCTGGTCGAGGTCGAGCCGCCGGCCGGGCGGGCGGGCCGGGTCCGCCGGGAACGGGCCGGCGGCGTCGGGCTGGGCTGACACCTCAGGTCGCCTGTGCGACCACGGGCGCCGGCGGCAATCCGGCGGCGTCGAAAACGCCTTCGAACAGCGCCGAGCTGAGGTAGCGCTCGCCCGAATCCGGCAGCACCACGACGATGGTCTTGCCAGCGTGTTCGGGCCTGTGCGCCAGGCGCAGTGCGACCGCCGCCGCGGCGCCGCAGGAGATGCCCGCGAGGATGCCTTCCTCGCGCGCCAGGCGGCGGGCGACGTGGATGGCTTCCTCGTTGCTGACCTGCTCGACGGCGTCGACGAGCGACAGGTCGAGCACGTCGGGCACGAAGCCGGCGCCTATGCCCTGAATCTTGTGCGGCCCGGGCTGCAGGTCCTGCCCCGCCCGCTTCTGCGTCAGCACCGGGCTGGCCGTGGGCTCCACCGCCACCGAGAGGATGGCCTTGCCCTTGGTCCCCTTGATGAAACGCGAGACGCCAGTGATGGTGCCGCCGGTACCGACGCCGGCCACGAAGATGTCGACGGCGCCGCCGGTGTCGTCCCAGATCTCGGGGCCGGTGGTGGCCTCGTGGATGGCCGGGTTGGCGGGGTTCTTGAACTGCTGCAGCAGCACGTATTTCGGATCGGACGCGGCGATCTCCTCGGCCTTCGCAATCGCCCCCTTCATGCCCTTCGCACCCTCGGTCAGCACGAGCCTGGCGCCATAGGCCAGCAGCAGCTTGCGGCGTTCTATGCTCATCGTCTCGGGCATCGTCAGCGTGATCGGGATGCCGCGCGCCGCGGCCACGAAGGCCAGCGCGATGCCGGTGTTGCCGCTGGTGGGTTCGATGATCTCCTTGCCCGGCCCGAGCAGGCCCCGCTTCTCGGCGTCCCAGACCATCGCCGCGCCGATGCGGCACTTCACCGAATAGGCCGGGTTGCGGCCCTCGATCTTGGCCAGCACGGTGGCCTTCGCGCCGTCGGTGATGCGGTTCAGGCGCACGAGCGGCGTGCGGCCGATGGACAGCGAGTTGTCGTCGAAGATCTGTGTCATTGCGTCGTGCTCCTGGTTCAGTTCTGCACCCACGGCAGGCCATGGAAGCGCCAGCCGTCGCCCTTGCCGCGCTGCTGCGCGGCGTCGAGTTCACCTTCGAAACCTTCGCTGATGTTCGACGCGCGCTTGTAACCCGCCTTCACGGCGGCTTCCAGTGCCAGCGCCGAGCGCTTGCCGCTGCGGCAAAGCAGCAGGACGCGCCGGGCCTTGTCGGGCACCTTGGCTTCGAGTTCGCGCACGAAACGTGGGTTGCGCGTGAGGCTGGTGCCGGTGGCCCAGGGCACGTTGATCGCGCCCGGCACCTGGCCGACGAACTTCAGCTCTTCGGGCGTGCGCACGTCGACGAGCACGGCCTGCCCTTCGCTGAACAGCGACCAGGCCTCGCGCGGGTGGACGGAGGTGGGGACCGCCTCGCTGGCGGTGACTGGAGCTTCGAGCACAGGGGACATGGGAGCCTCGGGGCAACGGGGAAGGATGTCGGGAACGGCGGGATGCTTCGCAGCGTAGGGACCGGGCCGGCGCCGGGCTACGAATGAAAACGTGCTTCCTTATGCGCTGGCCGTATGGGCCCGGCTGCGGGCCCGGCTGCGGGCTCGTTCAGCACGCGGCGCAGCACGCGGTCTTCGATGGCGGCGAAACCGGCGTCACCGCGCGAGCGCGGGCGCGGCAGCGGCACGCGTTCGTCCAACGCCAGGTGGCCATCTTCGATGAGCAGCACGCGATCGGCCAGGGCCACGGCCTCCTGCACGTCGTGGGTGACGAGCAGCGCCGTGAAGCCCTGCTCGCGCCAGAGCTGCTCGATCAGGCGCTGCATCTCGATGCGCGTCAGCGCATCCAGCGCGCCCAGCGGTTCGTCCAGCAGCAGCAGGCGCGGCGCATGCACCAGGGCGCGCGCCAGCGCCACGCGCTGGCGCTGGCCGCCCGAAAGCACGGCCGGCCAGTCGTGCGCGCGGTCGGCCAGGCCCACCTGGGCCAGAGCGCCGCGCTCGCGCGCCGGCGTGTCGGCAGCCCGCAGCCCGATGCCGATGTTCGCGGCGACGCGCTTCCACGGCAGCAGCCGCGCATCCTGGAACATGATGCGCACGTCACCGCGCGGCCGACCGGTCGCCAGCGCCTCTCCATCGAGTGCGATGCCGCCGCCGCTGGCCGGCTCCAGCCCGGCCAGCAGGCGCAGCAAGGTGCTCTTGCCGCAGCCGCTGCGGCCGACCACGGCGACGAATTCACCGGGCTCGATGCGCAGCGACACGCCCTGCAGCACCTCGCGCGCGCCGTAGCGCTTGGACAGGCCTTCGATGGCCACCGCCAGCCCCGCCGCGCGCGGACGCTGCGGCTGCGCCGGTCCGCCGCGGCCGGGCCGCGGCAGGGGCGGGTCGTCGTGCGAGGGCGGCCATGCGCGCAGCAGCAGCGCCGGATCGTCGAGTTCGCTCAAGACCGCCGCGCCCACCATGCTCAGGCCCTTGCTGCGCGCTGGTAGCCGGGGTGCCAGCGCAGCCACCAGCGCTCCAGCCCCTTGGCGACGAGGTCGGCGCCCTTGCCCAGGGCGGCGTACAACAGCACGCCGACGAGCACGACGTCGGTCTGCAGGAACTCGCGCGCGTTCATCGTCAGGTAGCCAATGCCCGACTGCGCCGAGATCGTCTCGGCGACGATCAGGATCACCCACATCAGCCCCAGCGAGTAGCGCACGCCGACGAGGATGGAAGGCAGCGCGCCCGGCAGGATGACGTCGCGGTACAGCGGCCAGCCGGAAAGGCCGTAGCTGCGCGCCATCTCGATCAGCGCGGGGTCGACGTTGCGGATGCCGTGGAAGGTGTTGACGTAGATGGGGAAGAACACGCCCAGCGAGACGAGGAAGAGCTTGGCGCCTTCGTCGATGCCGAACCACAGGATGACGAGCGGGATCAGCGCCAGCGGCGGCACGTTGCGCACCATCTGCAGCGTCGAATCGAGCAGCGTCTCGGCCGATCGCAGCGTACCGGTCAGCAGACCCAGCAGCAGCGCCAGGCTGCCGCCGAGCGCGAAGCCGCTGAGCGCGCGGCCGCTGCTGGTGGCCACGTGCTGCGCCATCTCGCCCGTGGCGGCGAGATGCCAGAAGGCGCGGGCGACGGCCGTCGGTTCGGGCAGCACGCGCGTCGACAGCCAGCCCGCCTGCGTGGCCAGCTGCCACGCCCCCAGCAGCGCCAGCGGCAGCGCCCAGGGCAAGGCGCGGCGGCGCCACGCCCAGCCGCGCGCAGTGGCCGCTGGTGCGGTCTCGGCCGGCTCAGCCTGCACGCGCAACCCGCGTCGGCGACCAGACGATCTCGGCCACCTTGACCGCCCTGGGGATCAGCCCCAGGCGCGCGAAGGCGTCGGCCACGCGCTGCTGGTCAGCGACGATGGCGCCGTTCAGCGGCCCCACCGGCGAGCGCGGCCGGCGCGACAGGAACAGGTGCACTGTGGCCAGGCTCAGGCCGCTGAAGTCGCTGATGAGCTGGGCCGCTTCCTTGCGGCTGCCCTGCACGTAGGCATCGGCGCGCGTGAGTTCGTCGAACAGCAGCTGCAGCGTCTCGGGCTGGTTCTCCACGAAGGGCCGCGACGCCAGGTAGAAGGAATTGTTGCCTGACAGTCCCTGCCCGGTGGCCAGCACGCGCGGCCTGGCGTCGAGCTCGGTGGCAGCGTAGTAGGGGTCCCAGATGGCCCAGGCGTCGACGCTGCCGCGCTCCCAGGCGGCACGCGCGTCGGACGGTGGCAGATAGACCGGCACGATCTCGCTCCATTGCAGCCGCGCCTGGTCGACCGCCCGCACCAGCAGGTAGTGCGCGCTGGAGCCCTTCTGCAGCGCGATGCGCCGGCCCTTCAGGTCGGCCAGGTTGCGCAGCGGCGCCTCGGGCCTGACGAGGATGGCCGACGACAGCGGCTTGGCCGGCTCGGCCCCGACGTAGAGCAGGTCCTTGCCCGCCGCCTGCGCGAACACCGGAGGCGAATCACCGGTGAGGCCGAATTCCAGCGCGCCCACCGACAGCGCTTCCAGCAGTTGCGGGCCCGCGGGGAACTCCACCCAATGCACCTTGCTGCCCGCCAGGCGCCTTTCCAGCGCGCCCTGCTGCTTGAGCACGACCAGGTTGACGGCGCTCTTCTGGAAACCGATGCGCAGCTGCGACGGTGCCGCCGCGCGCACGACGGGGGCGCCCAGGCCCAGGGCGGCGGCGCCGGCCAGCAGCAGGCGGCGGCGGCGGGGCAGTGAATGGATGACGGTGGAACTCATGAAGCGATGGACCGACCCGCGGAAAAAATGTGCGCCCTGGCCGACGCCGCCCCATGGAGTCGGCTGCAGCCAGGGCGCAAAGCACCCCTGGGCGACAGGCCGGAGGACCCGGGCCAGGCAGGTGCCGCCCCAAAGGCGAGGAGACAAGCTTTGCGCGATCTGGCGTGGTTGCGTTGCCACGACGATAGGCAGCCCGCCGCGATGCGCCAACGAAGCAATGCGCCTTTGCTTATCTGGCAGGCGCATGGGCCGGCCGCCGCGCGAGAGGCCGATGCCGACACCCGCAGCCTCCAGGCCGCGGCAGCGGCCATGCAGAATCAAGGCCCCGAAGGTGAAGCGAGCGCGATCGACGATGTCCGGCCCCGAGCTCCGATGCCGGCTGATCGAGATGGACCTGGCGCCGATCCTCGGTGTCGCCGGCGTGGGCCACCTGTCGGCATCGCAGCTGCCGGCCTTCATCCAACAGACCCACGCCCACCCGGACCCCGGCCATGTGCTGATGCAGATGTGCCAGGTTTGCCTGGCGCTCGGGCAGGACGAGCTGGCGCTGAACCTGCAGGCGCGTGCGCTGGCGCACCGGCAGGTCTACCGGCTGGCCGGGGCGGCGGCGCCCGCAGTGCGGCTGCTGGCCTTGATGGGGCCGGGCGGGATGGGCGACAACGCGCCGCTGGACTTCATCGCCGAGCACCTGCCGGTGCGCCTGGACCTGGTCTTCATCACGCCCGAGCGCGGCCTGCCTGAAACGCTGCCGGACCACGACATCGCCATCGTCGCCATCGGCGAGTCGGCCGCCAACGCGCCGCTGCTGGCCGGCCTGGAGCCGCTGCTCGCCCGGTGGCCGCGGCCGCTGCTGAACCGGCCCGAACGCGTCGGCCGCTGCGCCCGCGACGCGCTGTGGCGCTGGACGGCCGGCGTGACCGGGCTGTGGGTGCCGCAGACGCAGCGCCTGGCGCGGGGCGGCGCTCCGGCGCTGCCCTTTCCGCTGACGGTGCGGCCCGTCGACCTGCACGCCGGCGAGGGCCTGGCCCGGGTCGAGACGCCGGCCGAACTGCAGGCCTACCTGCAGACCCGCAGCGAGGACGCCTTCTACCTGTCGGAGTTCATCGACTACCGTTCGGACGACGGCGCGTACCGCAAGTACCGCATCGCCCTCATCGACGGCGAGCCGTGGGTCTGCCACCTCGCCATCTCCAGCCACTGGGTCGTCCACTACAAGAGCGCCGGCATGAACGAGAGCGCGGACAAGCGCCACGAGGAAGCCGCGCGGCTGGAGGACTTCGCCCGCGGCTTCGGCCTGCGGCATGGCGCGGCACTGCGCGCGCTGGCCGCCGCGCTGGGGCTCGAGCATGTCGTCATCGACTGCGCACAGGCGCCGGATGGCCGCCTGCTGATTTTCGAGGCCGACACCCGCGGCTGGGTCCACGCCACCGACCCGGTCGGTTTGTTCCCGTACAAGCCGCCCGTCATGGGCCAGGTCTTCGACGCCTTCCTGCAGATGCTGCAGCGGCGCATGCCGACCCCCTGAAGCCGCACCGCGGCCACGCCACCGGCTCGGCCCGCGGGCCATGCTCTAATGCCCGCCCGCCCTGCAGCGCCCGCGGCCTGCAGGCCCTGTCCACCCTGAAGGAGAACCCGCCATGTCACTGCGCATCAACGACGTCGCCCCCGACTTCACCGCCCAGACCACGCAAGGCACGATCCGCTTCCACGACTGGATCGGCGACCAGTGGGCGATCCTGTTCTCGCACCCCAAGGACTTCACGCCGGTGTGCACCACCGAACTCGGCTACATGGCCAAGATCGAGCCCGAGTTCACCCGGCGCAACACCAAGCTCATCGGCCTTTCCGCCGACCCGGTGGAGCGGCACGAGAAGTGGGCCGCCGACATCGAGGAAACGCAAGGCTACCTGCCCAAGTACCCGATGATCGGCGACGCCGACCTGGCCGTGGCCAAGCTCTACAACATGCTGCCGGCCGACGAGGTGGCTGCCGATGGCCGCACCGCCGCCAACAACGCTACCGTGCGCTCGGTCTTCATCATCGGCCCGGACAAGAAGATCAAGCTGATGCTGACCTACCCCATGACCACGGGGCGCAACTTCGACGAGATCCTGCGCGTGCTCGACTCGATGCAAATGACGGCCCGCCACCGCGTGGCGACGCCGGTGAACTGGAAGCCCGGTGACGACGTCATCATCGTGCCGGCGGTCTCCGACGAAGAGGCCAGGACGCTGTTCCCGGCCGGCTTCAAGACCGTGAAGCCCTACCTGCGCACGACCAAGCAGCCGGGCTGACCCGCCCCGCCAACACGCCCGCGCCCGCCGCCATGCACATCGCCCTCATCGCCCACGACCGCATGAAGGACGAGATGGTGGCGCTGGCCGGCGAGTTCGCGGCCACGCTGCGCCAGCACCGCCTGATGGCCACCGGCACCACCGGCGGCCGTCTGCAGCGCGAGCTGGGGCTGGACGTGGAATGCATGCTCAGCGGCCCGCTGGGCGGTGACCTGCAGATCGGCGCCCGGCTGGCCACCGGCGGCGTGCAGGCGGTGGTCTTCCTGCGCGACCCGATGACGCCGCAGCCGCACGAGCCCGACATCAACGCCCTGGTGCGCGCCTGCGACGTCCACAACGTGCCCTGCGCCACCAACCCGGCCGGGGCGCGCATCCTGCTGCAATACCTGGGCGGCTGAGGCAGCGCGCGCGGCGGGCCTACGGCGCCTGCTCGGCGCCGTAGGTGCGGGCGAGGTAGTCGACGATGGCCGGCATATCGGCGTCGTCCAGCGGCGCCTTGAAGACCGTCTTCATGCGCTTGACCATGGCGTCCCAGTAGGGCCGCGCCGCGCTCGGCGGCTGGTAGGCCATGTACTCGGCCGAATGGCAGGCGACGCAGGAGGCCAGCGCCTTCTGGTAGCCCGGCAGCGGGCTCGCCTTGAGCGGGAAGGGGTCGGGCGGCAGGTCCAGGGTCTTGGTGACGGCGCCGCACAGGCTGGCGCTGCCCAGGGCCGCGGCGACGATGGCGAGGCGGAGGCATTTCATCTGCGGGGCCCTCATGCGGCGGTGACCTTGACGGACTCGACGACGTTGCGCATGTAGCCCGCGGGCTGCCACAGCGCTTCCATCGGCTGGCTCTGGCCGGAACGGTTCCAGGCCCGCACGCGCAGGTCGTGGTTGCCGCGGCCGGGTGTGAAGCCGAAGGTCAATTCGCGGAACGAGAAGCGGCCCAGGTCGGCGCCCAGCGTGGCGCCGCGCCAGGTCTGGCCGCCGTCGGCCGACCAGGCGACCTCGCGGATGCCCTGGCCGCCGTCGAAGGCGATGCCGCGCACCGCCACCGCCTGGCCGGCCTGCAGCCGCGCGCCGTCGGCCAGCGAGGTGATGAAGGAACGCACGTTGAAGCGGCCGATGGGCCGGGTCGCCGCCGGCGCCGTGCCGGGCTCGACGCAGGCGCAGTCTTTGTCGGGCACGCGGTAGGCGGGCTTCATCCAGAAGCCCTCGAAGGTGCTGTCGACGACCTCGATCTCCGACAGGTGCTTGACCCAGTAGGTGCCGTACCAGCCGGGAACGACGAGCTTGACCGGAAAGCCGTTGAGGAAGGGAAGGTCGGCGCCGTTCATCTGGTAGGCCAGCATCACCTCGCCGTTCGTGGCGTGGCCGATGTCCAGGCTCTTGACGAAGTCGCCGCCGCCCTGCAGCGCGAAGTCCAGGCCGTTGAAGGTGACCTGGCGCGCCGTGTCCTTGACCATCGCCCGCGCCAGAATGTCCTTCAGAGGCACGCCCAGCCAGCGCGCGTTGCCCATGGCACCGTTGGCCAGCTGGCCGCCGGTGACGCGCGGCACGAAGAGCCCGCGGCTGTTGCCCGAGCACTGGTTGACGGCCACCACCTCCACCGGCTTGAACTGCGTTCGAAGCTCGGCCATGGTCAGCTGGAAGGGCTGGCCGACGGCGTTGCCGCCGATCCTGATGACGTGCGCGTCGCCGTCGATGGACTTCGGCAGTCCGGCGTTGTGGTAGCGCACGAAGAAGGCGTCGTTGGGCGTGAGGATGCCTTCGTTGAAGACTTCGAAGGGCGTTTCCAGCTGCGGCGGGCGCGAGGTCAGCACGATCAGCGGCCGCTTCTCGGGGTAGGCCACCAGCGTGCGCCGACCGTTGGCGAAGGGCTGCTCGAGGGTGGCCGCATCGGCCGCGGCAGCGCGGCGCGCCGATGCCGGCCCGAGGCCGGCCAGCAGGGCCGCGCTGCCGCCGACGAGGCGGCGTCGGCGGAGGTCGATGCGGTGGGGGTCGGTCATGGGCAGGCTCCGGACGCAGGGACGGGTGGCCCGGAGCTTGCGCTGATGGCCGCGCCGGTCCAAGGGTGAAAACACGGCTTGCGGCCATGGCCCCGGCGCGGCTGCGGGCCACGCCGCGCCACGGCTTCAGGCCGCGCCGGCGTGCGCCATCAGTGCACGCAGTGCGTCCAGCGTGTCGGCCTCGTGCAGCGGCTTGTCGTGGCGGATGCGCAGCATGCGCGGGAAGCGCACGGCGATGCCGCTCTTGTGGCGCGGGCTGGCCTGGATGCCCTCGAAGCCGATCTCGAACACCAGGCTCGGCCGCACGCTGCGCACGGGGCCGAACTTCTCCAGCGTGGTGG
>CAIWPS010000772.1 GCA_903914615.1 uncultured beta proteobacterium
CGCCGAGCCGGCCGCGGCGCCCGAACCCGCGGTGACCCGCGACGCGCAGCGCGCGCCGGCCAAGGCCACGCTGCAGGCCGTGCTGGACTGCCTGCCCGAGCTGGCCGCGGGCCAGAGCCTGGCGCTGAACGTCGCCGTGCAGCGCCTGCGCACGGCGCAGCTGCTGGGCAAGAGCAGCTCGTCGCTGAAGCTGTTCTCGCAGCTGGGCGAGGGCTTCGAACTGCTGCCGGCCGACAAGCCCTCGCAGGTGCGGCTGCGCCGCTAGCGCGCCGGGGCGCCGATGCCCCCGGCGCCTCCGGGTTTGCTTGAAAGCCGCCGCCCGGGCCTCACATTTCGCGCTGTCGTCGTCATCGCGGCCCGCCGGCCGCCCAAGCCATGAAGCGTGTGCTCCTCTTCATCGTCACCAACCTGGCCGTGATGCTGGTGCTGGGTATCGCCGCCAGCCTGCTGGGCGTCAACCGCTACCTCACGGCCAACGGCCTGAACCTCGGGCTGCTGCTGGGCTTCGCCGCCGTGATGGGCTTCGGCGGCGCCATCATCTCGCTGCTGATGAGCAAGCCGATGGCCAAGTGGAGCACCGGCGCGCAGGTCATCAACGGCTCGGCCGACCCCACCCACCGCTGGATCGTCGGCACCGTCGAGCGCTTCGCCGGCAAGGCCGGCATCGCCATGCCCGAGGTCGCCATCTACGACGGCGAGCCCAACGCCTTCGCCACCGGTGCCTTCCGGAATTCGGCCCTGGTGGCGGTGTCCACGGGCCTGCTGCACAGCATGACGCGCGACGAGGTCGAGGCCGTCATCGGCCACGAGATCAGCCACGTCGCCAACGGCGACATGGTCACGCTGACGCTGATCCAGGGCGTGATGAACACCTTCGTGGTGTTCCTGTCGCGCGTCATCGGCTACTTCGTCGACAAGGTGGTGCTGCGCAACGACCGCGAAGGCCCGGGCATCGGCTACTACGTCACCACGGTCGTGCTCGACCTGGTGCTCGGGGTGCTGGCGGCCGTCGTCGTGGCCGCGTTCTCGCGCCACCGCGAGTACCGCGCCGATGCCGGGGCCGCGGCGCTGCTGGGCAGCAAGCAGCCGATGATCAATGCCCTGGCGCGCCTGGGCGGCCTGGACCCCGGCGAGCTGCCGCAGACGGTGCAGGCCATGGGCATCAGCGGCCGGCCCAGCGGCGTGATGGCGCTGTTCAGCAGCCACCCGCCGATCGAGGACCGCATCCGCGCGCTGCAACAAATGGGGTGACGCCGGCGCGTGGTCGGCGCGACCGCCGTCAGCCCTTGCTGCGCGGCACGCGGCCCATGAGGTAGAACTCGTCGTTGGGCCGCATGCCGGTGACGTTGGCCATGCGGTTGGACAGGCCGAAGAAGGCCGTGATGGCGGCGATGTCCCAGGCGTCCTCGTCGTCGAAGCCCTGCGCGCGCAAGGCCGCGAAGTCGGCTTCCTCGATCTCGTGCGAGGCACTGCAGACCTTCATCGCGAAGTCCAGCATGGCGCGCTGGCGCGGCGTTATTTCGGCCTTGCGGTGGTTCACCGCCACCTGGTCGGCCACCAGCGGCTTCTTCTCGTAGATGCGCAGGATGGCGCCATGCGCCACCACGCAGTACAGGCAGTGGTTGGCGGCCGAGGTGGCGACGATGATCATC
>CAIWPS010000773.1 GCA_903914615.1 uncultured beta proteobacterium
CACATCGCCCAGGCCTTCGGCGGGCTGAACTACCTGGCGGGCTTTCCGGGCGAGACGCCGGTGCTGCCCGGCACCGTGCCGCTGGGCGACTACATCGCCAGCCTGTTCGGCGCGGTGGGCGTGATGATCGCGCTGCGCCATGCCGCGCACACCGGGCGCGGCCAGGTCATCGACGTCGGCATCTATGAGGCGGTGTTCCGCCTGCTCGAGGAACTGGCCGCCGCCTACGGGCTGCATGGCACGGTGCGCGAACGCGAAGGCTCGGGCAGCTTCGTGGCCTGCCCGCATGGCCACTTCCGATGCAGGAACGGCAAGTGGATCGCCATCGCCTGCACCACCGACAAGATGTTCGAACGCCTGGCGGCGGCGATGGGCCGGCCCGAACTGGCGTCGAGCACGATGTACGGCGACCAGCGCAAGCGCCTGGCGGCGCGCGACGACGTCAACCGCATCGTCAACGAGTGGGTGGCAGCCCACGACCGCGTCGAGGTGCTGGAGAAATGCCTGGCCGAGGAGGTGCCGGCCGGCAAGGTGAACTCGATCGCCGACATCTTCGCCGACGAGCATTTCCAGGCGCGCGGCAACCTGGCCCAGGTTCGCGCCGGCGACCTGGGCGAGGTGGTCGTGCCCGGCGTGGTGCCGCGGCTGTCGGCCACGCCGGGGCACATCGCCCACCTCGGCCCGCCGCTGGGCAACGCCAACGCCGACGTGCTGGGCGGCCTGCTGGGGCTGCAGGCCGAAGAGATCCGCCGGCTGCGCCAGCAGCGCGTCGTCTGAAGGAGCCGCCGTGAGCACCGCTGCCGCCGCCGCCACCGCCCCGCCCGGCGCCCTGCCGCTGCAGGGCCTGCGCGTCATCGACATCGCCACCGTCATCGCCGCACCCTTCTGCGCCACGCTGCTGGGCGAGTTCGGCGCCGACGTGCTGAAGCTCGAACACCCCGAAGGCGGCGACGCTCTGCGCCGCTTCGGCACGCCTTCCAAGCGCGGCGACACACTGACCTGGCTCAGCGAGGCGCGCAACAAGCGCTCGATGACGATCGACCTGCGCACGCCCGAAGGCGCCGAGGTGTTCAAGCAGCTCATCGCCAGGACCGACGTGCTGTGCGAGAACTTCCGCACCGGCACGCTGGAGAAGTGGGGCCTGGGCTGGGAGGTGCTGAAGGCCATCAACCCGGGACTGGTGATGCTGCGCGTCACCGGCTACGGCCAGACCGGGCCGTACAAGGACCGGCCGGGCTTCGCGCGCGTGGCCCATGCCGTGGGCGGCATCGCCTACCTGGCCGGCATGCCCAAGGGCACGCCTGTGACGCCGGGCTCGACGACGCTGGGCGACTACATGACGGGCCTGTACGGCTGCCTGGGCGTGCTGATGGCGCTGCGCCACAAGGAGCGCACCGGCGAGGGCCAGTACGTCGACGCGGCGCTGTACGAGTCGGTGTTCCGCTGCACCGAGGAGCTGGCGCCGGCCTTCGCGATGTTCGGCCTGGTGCGCGAACGCGCGGGCTCGTCGCACAACGACTTCGCGGTGCCGCACGGCCACTTCGCCACCAAGGACGGCAAGTGGGTCGCCATTTCCTGCGCCACCGACCTGCTGTTCGAACGCCTGGCGCGCGCCATGGGACGGCCCGAAGTGGCTGCGGCCGAGGTCTATGGCGAGCAGGCCACGCGGCTGGCGCACCGCCACGACGTCAACGAGATCGTGCGCGACTGGTGCGGTTCGCTCACGCGCGAAGAGGTGCTGCAGCGCTGCTATGCCACCGACACGCCGGCCGGCCCGCTGAACAACATCGCCGACATCTTCGGCGACCGCCAGTTCCACGCCCGCCGCAACATGGTGGCGATGGACGCGCCCGACACCGGCGAGCAGATCATCGTGCCCACGCCGGTGCCGCGCCTGTCGGAGTCGCCGGGCAGCATCCGCAGCCTCGGCCCCAAGCTCGGCGAGCACACCGACGAGATCCTGCGCGAGGTGCTGGGCTACGACGACGCGCAGATTGCGCACCTGCGCGAAGCCAAAGCCATATGAGCCCGGGCATCCTCCACGGCCTGCGCATCGTCGAAGGCTCGGCCTTCGTCGCCGCGCCGCTGGGCGGCATGAGCCTGGCGCAGCTGGGCGCCGACGTCATCCGCTTCGACCCCATCGGCGGCGGGCTGGACCATGCCCGCTGGCCCGTTACCGCCGACGGCCACTCGCTGTTCTGGGCCGGGCTGAACAAGGGCAAGCGCTCGATCGCGGTGGACATCCGCCACCCGCGCGGGCAGGAACTGCTGACGGCGCTGATCACCGCGCCCGGTGCCGACGCCGGCCTGTTCAGCACCAACTTCCCGGCCCGCGGCTGGCTGGCCTACGAGAAGCTGGCGGCGCAGCGCGCCGACCTCGTGATGGTCAACCTGCTGGGCCGGCGCGACGGCGGCTCCGAGGTGGACTACACCGTCAATCCGCAACTCGGCTTTCCGGCGCTGACCGGGCCCGGCGACCGCCGCGAACCCGTCAACCATGTCCTTCCGGCCTGGGACGCGATCGCCGGCAACATGATCGCCACCGCGCTGCTGGCCGCGCTGCGCCACCGCGACCGCACCGGCGTAGGCCAACTGGTCACGCTGGCGCTGAAGGACGTGGCCCTGGCGATGCTGGGCCACCTGGGCATGATCGCCGAGGTGCAGGTCAACGGCAGCGACCGGCCGCGCTACGGCAACCACCTCTTCGGTGCCTTCGGCCGTGACTTCGTGACGAGCGACGGCGAGCGCGCGATGGTGGTGGGCCTGACCGACTTGCAGTGGAGCTGCCTGCTCAAGGCCACCGGCCTGGGGCCCGGCGTGGAGGCGCTGGCAGGCCGGCTGCAGACCGACCTCGCGCAAGAGGGCAACCGCTTCCGCGCCCGCGAGGCGCTGGCCGCGCTGTTCGAGCCCTGGTTTGCGGCGCGCACGCTGGCCGAGGTGCGCAGCGCCTTCGAAGCCCACCGCGTCACCTGGGGCCCGTACCGCACGGTGACGCAGGCGCTGGCGCAGGACCCCGACCTGTCCACCGCGAACCCGATGTTCAGCGTCATCGACCAGCCCGGCATCGGCCACACGCTGGCGCCGGCGACGCCGCTGGACTTCAGCCGCGTGCCGCGCCTGCCCGCCCGCCCGGCGCCGCGCCTGGGCCAGCACACCGACGAGATCCTGCTCGGCGTGCTGGGCCTGCCCGCGCACGAGGTGGGCGCCCTGCACGATGCCGGCATCGTCGCCTGACCGATGGATCGAATGGAGACTGTCTTGAAGCTGCCAAACAACTTCTACAAGCCGCTGGCCATCGGTGCCCCGGCGCCGTTCCGTGAACTGCCGGTGCGTCCCGAGCGCGTGGTGCACTTCTTCCCGCCGCACATCGAGAAGATCCGCGCCCGGCTTTCGGACACGGCCCGGCAGGTCGACGTGCTGTGCGGCAACCTCGAAGATGCCATTCCCATCGACGCCAAGCAGGCCGCGCGCGCCGGCTTCATCGAAGGCGTGCAGAACGCCGACCTGGGCGACACGGGCCTGTGGGTGCGCGTGAACTGCCTCAACAGCCCTTGGATCCTGGACGACCTGTCGGAGATCGTCGCCGGCGTCGGCAACCGGCTCGACGCGGTGATGATCCCCAAGGTCGAAGGCCCCTGGGACATCCACTTCGTCGACCAGTACCTCGCGCAGCTGGAAGCGCGCAATGGCATCGGCAAGCCCATCCTCATCCACGCCCTGCTGGAGACCGCCGAAGGCGTGAAGAACGTCGAGGAGATCGTGCGCGCCAGCCCGCGCATGCATGGCCTGAGCCTGGGGCCGGCCGACCTGGCGGCTTCGCGCGGCATGAAGACCACGCGCGTCGGCGGCGGCCACCCCTTCTACGGCGTGCTCGCCGACCCGGTGGAAGGGCAGCCCGAGCGCAGCTTCGTCCAGCAGGACCTGTGGCACTACACGCTGGCGA
Organism: uncultured beta proteobacterium; assembly: GCA_903914615.1. Taxonomy (GTDB): domain Bacteria; phylum Pseudomonadota; class Gammaproteobacteria; order Burkholderiales; family Burkholderiaceae_C; genus Rubrivivax. The sequence continues at coordinate 3,944 of CAIWPS010000773.1, forward strand.
AGATGGTCGACGCCTGCGCGGCCAGCGGCATCGGCGCGTTCTACGGGCCCTTCGGCGACCTCAAGGACGAGGCCGGCTGCGAGGCGCAGTTCCGCAACGCCTTCATCATGGGCTGCACGGGGGCCTGGTCGCTGGCGCCGAACCAGATCGCCATCGCGCGGCGCGTCTTCAGCCCCGACGTCAAGGAGGTGCTGTTCGCCAGGCGCATCCTGGACGCCATGCCCGACGGCACCGGCGTGGCCACGCTCGACGGCAAGATGCAGGACGACGCCACCTGGAAGCAGGCCAAGGTGATGGTGGACCTGGCGCGCCTGGTGGCGCGCAAGGACCCGACGCTGGCCCGTGCCTATGGCTTCGAAGGCGGCGGGGCGGCATGAGCAGCAAGACCCGCCCGGGCAACTTCTTCGAGGACTTCCGCGTCGGCCAGCAGCTGGCGCACGCGCCGCCGCGCACCGTGACCAGCGGCGACGTGGCGATGTACACGGCGCTGTTCGGATCGCGCTTTGCCGTCAACGCCTCGGACCCCTTCGCGCAAGGTCTGGGCCTGCCGCGCGCGCCGCTGGACTCGATGCTGGTGTTCCACCTGGTGTTCGGCCGCACGGTGGCCGACATCTCGCTGAACGCGATCGCCAATCTCGGTTATGCCGGCGGCGTGTTCGGCGTGCCGGTGTACCCGGGCGACACGCTCGTCAGCGATTCGCGCGTGATCGGGCTCAAGCCCAACAGGGACGGCAAGACCGGCGTCGTCTACGTGCGCTCGACCGGCGTCAACCAGCACGGGCAGGCGGTGCTGGACTACCGCCGCTGGGTCATGGTGAAGAAGCGCGACCCCGAAGCAATCGCCCCCGAG
>CAIWPS010000774.1 GCA_903914615.1 uncultured beta proteobacterium
GACGAGGCCACCTGGTCGCGCACGCAACTGCTCTACGTCTGCTCGCCGGGCAACCCCACGGGCGCCGTGATGCCTCTGGCCGAATGGCAGCAGCTGTTCGAGCTGAGCGACCGCCACGGCTTCGTCATCGCCAGCGACGAGTGCTACTCCGAGATCTACTTCCGCGACGAGCCGCCGCTGGGCTCGCTGCAGGCCGCGCGGCTGCTCGGCCGCGACGACTTCCGCAACCTCGTCGCGCTGACCAGCCTTTCCAAGCGCAGCAACGTGCCCGGCCTGCGCTCGGGCTTCGTCGCCGGCGACGCCGCCGTCCTCAAGGCCTTCCTGCTCTACCGCACCTACCACGGCAGTGCCATGGGCGGCATGGTGCAGCGCGCCAGCACGGCGGCCTGGAACGACGAGGCGCATGTGGTCGCCAACCGCGAGCTCTACCGCCGCAAGTTCGCGCAGGTGACGCCGCTGCTCTCGCGCGTGCTCGACGTGGCGCTGCCCGACGCCGCCTTCTACCTCTGGGCAGGCATCGGCAGCGCCTGCGGCGGCAGCGACATTGAATGGGCCCGCGGCCTGCTCGCTCAATACAATGTGGCGGTGCTGCCCGGCAGCCTGCTGGCCCGCACGGCGCGCGGCCACAACCCTGGCGCAGGCCGCATCCGCATGGCGCTGGTCGCACCCGTGGCCGAGTGCCTCGAGGCCGCGCAGCGCATCGTCTCCTACACCGAAAGCCTCCGATGAGCAGTTCGCAGCTACAAGCCGTCATCGACCTCGCCTGGGAAAGCCGGGCCGAGATCACCGCCATCAACGCCCCCGAAGTTCGCGAGGCCGTCGAGCAGGTCATCGCCGAACTCAACGGCGGCCGCCTGCGCGTGGCCGAGCGCCGCGGCGTCGGCGACTGGCAGGTGAACCAGTGGGTGAAGAAGGCGGTGCTGCTGAGCTTCCGCCTGAGCGACAACAAGCCCATGCACGCCGGCGACCTGGGCTTCTACGACAAGGTGCCGACCAAGTTCGCGCACCTGGACGAAGCCCAGCTGAAGGCCAGCGGCGTGCGCATCGTGCCGCCGGCGGTGGCGCGGCGCGGCAGCTACCTGGGCAAGAACGTCGTGCTGATGCCCAGCTACGTCAACATCGGCGCCTATGTCGACGAGGGCACGATGGTCGACACCTGGGCCACCGTGGGCAGCTGCGCGCAGATCGGCAAGGGCGTGCACCTGTCGGGCGGCGTCGGCATCGGCGGCGTGCTCGAGCCGCTGCAGGCCAACCCGACCATCATCGAGGACAACTGCTTCATCGGCGCGCGCAGCGAGGTCGTCGAAGGCGTCATCGTCGAAGAGAACTCGGTCATCAGCATGGGTGTCTACATCGGCCAGAGCACCAAGATCTACGACCGCGCCACCGGCACCGTCAGCTACGGCCGCATTCCCGCCGGCAGCGTCGTCGTCTCGGGCAACCTGCCCGCCGCCGACGGCAGCCACAGCCTGTACTGCGCGGTGATCGTCAAGAAGGTCGATGCGGGCACGCGTGCCAAGACCTCGATCAACGAACTGCTTCGGACCTGAACATGAACCCGCACGCCACCAGCCCCATCAAGGCCATGCGCGGATCCGGCTGTGCCGGTCCGTCGCATGAGCCCCCTCGGGGGGTAGCGAGCGCAGCGAGCTTGGGGGCTCAATAACCATGGCCAACAATCTCGAACGCGTGCTGCGGCTGATGGCGGAGAAGAATGCCTCCGACGTCTACATGTCGGCCAACACGCCCATCCTCATCAAGATCAACGGCCAGATCCTGCAGCTCTCGGACCAGCTGCTCACCACCCACCAGACAAGGCAGCTGCTGGCCGAGATGCTGGCGCCGCAGCAGATCGAGGAGCTCGACGACACCGGCGAGCTCAACGTCGGCATCGGCGTGCCTCGGGTGGGCAGCTTCCGCCTCTCGGCCTTCAAGCAGCGCGGCTCGATCGCTGCCGTCATCCGCTGCATTCCGTTCGAGATCCCCACCCTGGACTCGCTGGGCATGCCGCCGCTGCTGTCGCAGCTGGTCACCGACAAGCGCGGCCTGATCCTGATGGTGGGTGCCACCGGCACCGGCAAGAGCACCACGCTGGCCAGCATGCTGGAATGGCGCAACCAGCAGATGACCGGGCACATCCTGACCATCGAGGACCCGATCGAGTTCCTCTTCACCAACAAGAAGAGCATCGTCAACCAGCGCGAGGTCGGCCGCGACACCCAGAACCTGCAGACGGCGCTGAAGAACGCGCTGCGCCAGGCGCCGGACTGCATCCTCATCGGCGAGATCCGCGACCGCGAGACCATGACCTCGGCCATCAGCTACGCGCTGTCGGGCCACCTCGTGCTGGCCACGCTGCACGCCAACAACAGCTACCACGCGCTGGGCCGCATCCTGTCGTTCTACTCGCCCGAATCGCGGTCCACGCTGCTGTCGGACCTGGCCGCGGGCCTGCGCGCCATCGTCTCGCAGCGGCTGCTGCGTTCCAACGCCGGCGGCCGCGTGCCGGCGGTGGAAGTGCTGCTGAACACCAAGCTCGTCGCCGAGCTGATCGAGAAGGGCGACCTCTCGGGCGTGAAGGAGGCGGTGGAGAAGTCGCTGGCCGAAGGCTCGCAGACCTTCGAGGCCGACATCGCGCGCCTCATCGACGAGGGCGTGGTCTCGCGCGACGAAGGCCTGGCCCACGCCGACTCGCCCACCAACCTGCTGTGGCGGCTGCAGAACGACCAGAACCCGATCTCGCGCATCGCGCCGAAGAAGGAAGAGCCCGAGGCGGCCACCTTCACCGAGATCACGATCGAGGTGCGGGCCGACGACCCGCGGCCCGGCAGCGCGCCGCCGCCACCCTGGGCCCGGCCCCAGTGATGGCCGGTGCTGCGCTGCAGCTGGCCGAAGCGCTCATCGCCTGCCGCTCGGTGACGCCGGCCGATGGCGGCTGCCGTGCGCTGTTGACGGCCCGGCTCGCCGCCGCCGGCTTCGCCTGCGAGGCCATCGACGCCGGGCCCGACGAAGCGCGTGTGGCCAACCTGTGGGCGGTGCACGATGGCGGCCGCCCGGGCCCGACGCTGCTGCTCGCCGGCCACACCGACGTCGTGCCCACCGGACCGCTGGAACGCTGGGCCAGCGACCCCTTCGTGCCCAGTCACCGCGACGGCAGGCTGTACGGCCGCGGCGCCGCCGACATGAAGACGGCCGTCGCCGCGATGACGGTGGCGGCGACCGAGTTCGTGCAGGCGCAGCCGCGGCACGCCGGCCGTGTTGCCCTGCTGGTGACCAGCGACGAGGAGGGCCCGGCGCTGCACGGCACCCGCCATGTCGTGGAGCTGCTGCGCCAGCGCGGCGAGCGGCTGGACGGCTGCATCGTCGGCGAGCCGACCTCGGTCGAACAGCTGGGCGACATGGTCAAGAACGGCCGCCGCGGCACGCTTTCGGGGCGGCTCGTCGTCACCGGCATCCAGGGCCACATCGCCTACCCGCAGCTGGCGCGCAACCCGCTGCACGACCTGGCGCCGGCGCTGGCCGAACTGGTGGCCACGCGCTGGGACGAAGGCAACGCGCATTTCCCGCCCACCAGCTTCCAGGTCAGCAACCTGCACGCGGGCACCGGCGCCTTGAACGTCATCCCCGGCGAAGCGGTGGTGGACTTCAACTTCCGCTACAGCACCGAAGCAACGCCGCAAGACCTGCGGCAGCGCGTCGAGGCGGTGCTGTCGCGCCACGGCGTCGACCACCGCATCGATTGGACGCTGGGCGGCGAGCCCTTTCTCACCGTGCCTGGCACGCTCAGCGAGGCGCTGCTGGCGGCCATCGACGCCGAGCTCGGGCGCCGCCCGGTGCTCAGCACCACCGGCGGCACCTCCGACGGCCGCTTCATCGCCCGCCTCTGCCCGCAGGTGATGGAGTTCGGCGTCGTGGGCGAGAGCATCCACAAGATCGACGAATGGGTCGAGGTGGCCGCGGTGGAGCCGCTCACGAAGATCGACCGCCGCACGATCGAGAACTTCCTTCGATGAC
>CAIWPS010000775.1 GCA_903914615.1 uncultured beta proteobacterium
CCGGCGCCGCGCGCATGGCCGCCCGCGCCGCCGCGCGCGCGGGCGCGGGCCTGACCACGGTGGCCGTGCCCGAGGTCGCGCTGCCGGTGTATGCCGCCGCGCTGAGCAGCGTGATGGTGAGCCCGGTGGCCCGGCCCGAGGACCTGGAGCAGCTGCTGGCCGACCGCCGCTGCAGCGGCCTGCTGATCGGCCCTGGCGCGGGCCTCGGGCCCGAGACCCGTGCGCGCGTGCTCGCGATGCTGAAGACGCGTCGGGCGACAGTGCTCGATGCCGATGCCCTGACGGTCTTCAAGGACGACCCGCAAACGCTGTTCGGTGCCCTGTCCGGTGCCTGCGTGCTGACCCCGCACGAAGGCGAATTCGCGCGCCTGTTCGGCGGCCTCGTCGACGCCCACGGCGACAAGCTCGCGCGCGCCCGCACCGCCGCGCGCGCCAGCGGCGCCGTCGTCGTGCTCAAGGGCAGCGACACCGTGATCGCCGCGCCCGACGGCCGCGCCATCGTCAACGCCAACGCGCCGCCCACGCTGGCCACCGCCGGCGCGGGCGACGTGCTGGGCGGCATCGTGCTGGGCCTGCTGGCCCAGGGCATGGCGCCCTTCCTGGCCGCCGCCGCGGCGGTCTGGCTGCACGGCGCGGCGGCGGCGCATTTCGGCCCCGGGTTGCTGGCCGAGGACCTGCCCGACCGTCTGCCGGCGGTCTTCCGGCGCCTCGCCCGCGAGGCCGCTGCGCAAGGGCGCGCCACCGCCTCACTCCACGATCTGCCATCGAGGGCCCCATGAACAAGATCACCATCACCGCCGACGGCCCCTACCTCGTGCAGGGCGCGATGCCGCTGGCCCACCAGCACATCGTCACCAATGCCCAGGGTGAATCGGTGGCCTGGCGCGAAGGCCAGGCCGTGGCCGTGCCGGGCGCGGGCGTCTATGCCCTGTGCCGCTGCGGGCAATCGGCCCACAAGCCGTTCTGCGACGGCGCGCACCTTCGAGTCGGCTTCGACGGCACCGAGGTGGCGAGCCGCAAGCCCTACGACGTCCAGGCCGAGCACGTCACGGGCCCGACCCTGGTGCTCGACGACGCCAGCGCGCTGTGTGCGTTTGCGCGCTTCTGCGACCCCCAGGGCCAGGTCTGGCAGCTGGTGCTCGAAAGCAACCGGCCGGCGGCGGCCCGCCTCGTCGAACAGCAGGCCGGCGACTGCCCCGGCGGCCGCCTGCGCGCCCGCCAGCGCGCGCTGGCGCAGGGGGGCGGCGACGCAGCATCGCCTTCGCTGGAACCGCACTTCGAGCCCTCCATCGGCCTCGTGCAGGACACCGCCAAGGGCGTCAGCGGGCCGCTGTGGGTGCGGGGTGGCGCCGAAGTGCTCAGTGCCGACGGCACCGCCTACGAGGCCCGCAACCGCGTCGCGCTGTGCCGTTGCGGGGCCTCGGCCAACAAGCCGTTCTGCGACGGCTCGCACGTGTCGTCGGCCTTCAGCGACGCGAACTGAGGGCGCATCGATGCATGCGATGGTGCTCGAGCAACTGGGCCGGCCGCTGGCGTGGACCGAGCTGCCCGATCGCCAGCCCGGGCCGGGCCAGATCCGCGTCAAGGTGGCGGCCTGCGGCGTCTGCCGGACCGACCTGCACGTGGTCGACGGCGAGCTGCCGCATCCGCAGCTGCCGATCATTCCCGGCCACGAGATCGTCGGCCGCATCGATGCCGTCGGTGCCGGTGTCGAGGGCCTGGCGCTCGGCCAGCGCGTCGGCATTCCGTGGCTGGGCCACACCTGCGGCGTCTGCCCCTACTGCCGGCGGCAGCGCGAGAACCTGTGCGACCACCCGCTGTTCACCGGCTACACGCGCGACGGCGGCTACGCCACCGCCACGGTGGCCGATGCGCGCTTCGCGTTTCCGCTCGGCGACGCCGGCAGCGACGAATCGCTGGCGCCGCTGCTGTGCGCCGGCCTCATCGGCTGGCGCGCGCTGAGCATCGCCGGCGAAGGCACGAGCCTGGGCCTGTACGGCTTCGGCGCCGCGGCCCACATCCTGGCCCAGGTGGCGCGGTGGCAGGGCCGGTCGGTGTTCGCCTTCACGCGGCCTGGCGACCGCGCGACCCAGGACTTCGCGCGCAGCCTGGGCGCCCGTTGGGCCGGGGGCTCCGACACGATGCCGCCGCAGCCGCTGGACGCGGCCATCATCTTCGCCACCGCGGGCGAGCTGGTGCCGCTGGCGCTGCAGGCTGTGCGCAAGGGCGGCCGGGTGGTCTGCGCGGGCATCCACATGAGCGACATCCCGCGCTTCCCCTACAGCCTGCTGTGGGAAGAGCGCCAGCTGCTGTCGGTGGCCAACCTGACGCGCCAGGACGGGCTCGACTTCCTGGGCCAGGTGCCGCAGATGGGCATCGTGACCAAGACCACGCGCTACCCCTTGCAGCAGGCCAACGAGGCGCTGGCCGATCTGCGAGCCGGCCGCTTCGAGGGGGCGGCGGTGCTGGTGCCCTGAGGCTCAGGTCGGCACGCGCGTGCCGACCATCAGGTCGTAGCCGGCGAAGTGCTTGCGCGCCAGCGCGACGAGCTGGCTTTCGCTCGGATGGTCCACCACCTCGTAGCCGACGATGCGCGGTGCGGTCAGCGGCCGGTGCTTGTCGACGAAGTGCCGGAAGTCGGCCAGGCCGGTGTGCCCGCCCACCACCAGCACCTCGGCGATGCCGTCGAGCGCGTCGCAGACCTGGCCGAAGAACTCGTGTTCGGTGCGCACGCCGCTATGGTGCTGGCGGGTGAACTTGAAGTGCTCGTGGATCTTGCGTTCCTGCACCCGTTCGGAGGCGAATTGCAGTATCTCTGCAGACTGGTGGTCGACGAAGGCGACGGCGTGAAAGAGGCTCATGGCCGCAGTGTGGCGAGGGCCCCGGGGCCGGTCTGTGCGGCGCCAGACTGACGCGCGCCGCCCGCCGTGGCCGAATCGGCTGGACGCGCCGCTGCGCATGAAGGGAAAGTCCATGCCCAAGCTGTCCACGCAAGACCGCAACGCCATGCCGGAACGGCAGTTCGCATTCCCTGCGCAACGCAAGGAGCCGCTGGAAAACGCCAGCCATGTGCGCAATGCCATCGCGCGATTCAACCAGGTGCGGGACGCGAGCGATGCCGAGCGCGACGAGGCCTGGCGGCGCATCGAGGCTGCTGCCAGCCTGTACGGCGTCGCGCTGCACGAGACGGGCTGGCGCGAGCTGTTCGTTCGCGGCAACGCAGGCCGGCCCTGACGTGCGGCCGGCGCGCGGCCGCACGGTGGGTGCCCTATCGCACAGACGCTGGCTTCGCGGGCGCCTAACTTGCGGTCTGTCGCCACCGCACAGCGCTTGACCCCGTGCCCCCGACTGTCAGCTCCGCCATCCCGGTCGCCAACGCCGCCACGCCGGTCGCGACCCCCGCCGTCGAGGCGGCGCAAGGCAAGCTCGGCCTGGGCCTGCTGGTCGCCCTGGTGGTCGGGTCCATCATCGGCAGCGGCATCTTCGCGCTGCCGCAGAACATGGCCGTGGGGGCCGGTACCGGGGCCATCGTCATCGGCTGGGCCGTCACCGGCGTGGGCATGCTGATGCTGGCCTTCACCTACCAGATGCTGGCGGTGCGCAAGCCCGGGCTGAACAACGGCGTCTACGCTTATGCCCGTGCCCTGGCGGGCGAATACGTGGGCTTCAACGCCGCCTGGGGCTACTGGGTGAGCGCCTGGATAGGCAACGTCGGCTACCTCGTCGCCGCCTTCGGCGCCCTGGGCTATTTCTACCCGGCCTTCGGCGAGGGCAACACGACGGCGGCGGTCATCGGCGCGTCGCTGGTGGTGTGGACCGTCCACTTCCTGGTGCTGCGCGGCATCCAGGGTGCGGCGGTGCTGAATGCGTTGGTCACGGCGGCCAAGCTCATTCCGCTGCTGCTGTTCATCGTGCTGGTGGCCATGGCCTTCCAGGTCCGTACCTTCGATCTGAACGTCTGGGGCGACCCCCAGCTCGGGTCGGTGCTGGACCAGGTGCGCAGCACCATGCTCGTCACGGTGTGGGTGTTCATCGGCATCGAGGGCGCGAGCGTCTATTCGGCGCGCGCCGCCAGGCGCGCCGACGTGGGCCGCGCCACGGTGATCGGCTTCCTCGTCTGCCTGGCGATGTTGATGGGGGTCTCGCTGCTCTCGCTGGGCATCTTCACGCAGCCTCAGCTGGCGGCCCTGAAGAACCCGTCCATGGCGCCGGTGCTGGAGCGTGTCGTCGGCACCTGGGGCGCGATGCTGATCTACGTCGGCCTCATCGTGTCGGTGGGCGGCGGCTTCCTGGCCTGGACGCTGCTGGCCGCCGAATCGCTGTTCACGCCGGCCGGTGGCGGCGTGATGCCGGCGTGGCTGGCACAGCAGAACGACAAGGGCGTGCCCGCCCACGCGCTGTGGCTGACCAACGGCATGGTGCAGGCCTTCCTGATCCTGACCCTGGTTTCCAAGGCCTCGTACCTGGCGCTGATCTCGCTGTCCACGGCGATGATCCTCGTCCCCTACCTCTTCAGCGCGCTCTACGGCCTGACGCTGTCATGGCGGGGCAGGCGCGCCGGCCCTGCCGTGGGGGCACAAGGCCACGCGCGCCGTGACTTCGCCATCACCGCCATGGCCAGCGTGTATTGCGTCTGGCTGCTCTACGCCGCGGGCCTGAAGTACCTGCTGCTCAGCGCCTTGCTCTACGCCCCTGGCGCCGCGATCTATCTGCTGGCCAAGAAGCAGCGCGCCGAACGGGCCTTCACCGGGCGCGAGCAGCTGATCTTGGCGGCGCTGCTGCTGCTGGCGGTGACCTCGGCCTGCATGTTGTGGCTGGGGCAGTTGAGCCTGTGAACCCGACCGTCCACCCCACCACACCGAGAGCGTGATCCCATGGCCCCTGGTCTGCATTCCGAAGTCGGCCGCCTGCGCAAGGTGATGGTCTGCCGCCCGGGCCTGGCGCAGAAGCGCCTGACACCGGCCAATTGCCACGAACTGCTGTTCGACGACGTGCTCTGGGTCAGCCAGGCGCGCAACGACCACGACGCCTTCAGCGCGGCCCTGAAGGAGCGCGACGTCGACGTGCTGGAAATGCACGACCTGCTGGCCGACACCGTGGCCATCGCCGTGGCGCGGCAGTGGCTGCTCGACCGCAAGCTCGGCCCCGACTTCATCGACGCCGAGACGGCCGCACAGCTGCGGCCTTGGCTCGAGGCGCTGCCGCCGGCCAGGCTGGCCGCGCAGCTGATCGGCGGCGTGGCCCGAGCCGAGCTGCCCTTCGAGCCCGCGGGCCTGCTGGGCCGTGTGTGTGCCGCGGCCGACCTGCTGCTGCCGCCGCTGCCCAACACGCTGTTCACGCGCGACAACAGTTGCTGGATCGGCGACGGCGTGGTGCTGTGTTCGATGTTCTGGCCCGCGCGCCGGCAGGAGACGCTGCTGATGACGGCCATCTACCGCTTCCACCCGCTGTTCGGCGCGAAGGCGCCGGTGTGGTGGGGCGACCCCGACAAGGACCACGGCATGGCGACGCTGGAAGGCGGCGACGTGATGCCGCTGGGCCGGGGCGTGGTGCTCGTCGGCATGGGCGAGCGCAGCTCGCCGCAGGGCGTCAGCCAGCTGGCGCGCAGCCTGTTCGCTGCCGGCGCCGCCACCCACGTGCTGGCCGCACAGATCCCGAAGTCACGCGGCGCGATGCACATGGACACCGTCTTCAGCTTCTGCGACCGCGACCTGGCCACCGTCTTTCCCGAGGTCGTGGACGCCATCTGCGTGCACAGCCTGCGCCCCGGCAGGCTGGCGGGCACGCTGGACGTGCGCACCGAGACGCAGCCCTTCGTGCAGGTCGTGGCCGCGGCCCTGGGTCTGCCGAAGATCCGCACCGTGGCCACCGGCGGCGATGCCTACGAATCCGAACGCGAGCAGTGGGACGACGGCAACAACCTGCTGTGCATCGCACCCGGGGTGGTGATGGCCTACGACCGTAACGTCTACACCAACACCTTGCTGCGCAAAGCCGGCGTCGAGGTCATCACCCTGCCCAGCAGCGAACTCGGCCGCGGGCGCGGCGGCAGCCACTGCATGAGCTGCCCGATCGAACGCGACGCCGTCTGAGGCAAAGGCAAACCCATGAGCTTCAACCTGCGCAATCGCAGCCTGCTGGAACTGGTCGACTTCAGCCCGCGCGACATCGGCTACCTGCTCGACCTGGCGGCCGAACTCAAGCGCGCCAAGGCGGCGGGCAACGAGCGGCCGCGACTGAAAGGCAAGAACGTGGCGCTGATCTTCGAGAAGACGAGCACCCGCACCCGCTGCGCCTTCGAGGTGGCCATGCACGACCAGGGCGGGCACGTCACCTACCTCGACTCGGCAGGCTCGCAGCTGGGCCACAAGGAGTCGCTCAAGGACACCGCGCGCGTGCTCGGCCGCATGTTCGACGGCATCGAGTATCGGGGCTTCCACCAGACCGTGGTGCAGGAGATCGCGAACTGCTCGCACGTGCCGGTGTGGAACGGCCTCACCGACGAAGCCCACCCCACGCAGGTGCTGGCCGACCTGATGACGATGCGCGAATTCGGCGAGAAGCCGCTGCACGAGCTGTCGTTCTGCTACCTCGGCGACGCCAGCTTCAACATGGGCTGCTCGCTGCTGGTCGGTGGCACGAAGATGGGCATGGACGTGCGCATCTGCTCGCCGGCCGCGCTGGCGCCCCCGCCCGCGCTGGTGGCGCAGATGCGCGAGCTGGCCAGGACCACCGGCGCTCGCATCGCCATCGAGGTCGACCCGCGCAAGGCGGTGGCCGGCGCCGACTTTCTCTACACCGATGTCTGGGTCTCGATGGGCGAGGCCGACGCGATGTGGAAGCAGCGTATCGACCTGCTGCTGCCCTACCAGGTGAACACGGCGCTGATGCAGGCCACCGGCAAGCCGCGCACGCGCTTCATGCACTGCCTGCCCTCCTTCCACAACCTGGAGACCGAGGTCGGCCGCCAGGTGCACGAGAAGTACGGCCTGAGCGAGATCGAGGTCACCGACGCGGTGTTCGAGTCCGAGGCCTCGGTGGTCTTCACGCAGGCCGAGAACCGCCTGCACACCATCAAGGCGGTGCTCGTCGCCACGCTGTCGTGAGGCGGCCATGAGGCTGGTGGTGGCGCTGGGCGGCAATGCGCTGCTGCGCCGCGCGCAGGCGGCGAGCGCAGAAAACCAGCTCGCGAACGTGCGCCTGGCCGCGGCACAGCTGGCGCGCGTGGCCCCGGCAAACGAGCTCTTGCTGACGCATGGCAACGGCCCGCAGGTGGGCCTGCTGGCCTTGCAGTCGGCGGCCTACGCGCCGGTGGAGAGCTACCCGCTGGACGTGCTGGATGCCGAAACGGAGGGCATGCTGGGCTACTGGCTGGAGCAGGAGCTGGCCAACCTGCTGCCCGCCTCGCGGGCGGTGGCCACGCTGCTGACGCGGGTGGAGGTCGACCCGGCCGACAGCGCCTTCCGCAAGCCCGGCAAGCCGATCGGGCCGGTGTATGCCAAGGCGCAGGCCGACGAGATCGCCGCCAGGCGCCACTGGACCCTGGTCGCCGAAGGCGCGGGCTGGCGGCGCGTGGTGCCGTCGCCCCGGCCCCTGCGCGTGCCCGGGCTCGGCGTCATCCGCGGCCTGCTGGAGCGTGGCGTGCTGGTCATCGCGGCCGGCGGCGGCGGCATCCCGGTGGTGCCGCGTGCCGACGGTCGCGGCCTGGAGGGCGTCGAAGCCGTCATCGACAAGGACCTGTCCAGCGCGTTGCTGGCCATCGAGCTGCGGGCCGATTGCCTGATCATCGCCACTGACGTGGATGCGGCCTACCTCGACTGGGGGCTGCCGACGCAGCGGGCCCTCGGCCGCACGACGCCCGAGGCGCTGGCCGGCCACGCCTTCGCGGCAGGGTCGATGGCGCCCAAGATCGAGGCCGCCTGCGGCTTCGTGCGGGCCACCGGCCGGCGCGCGGCCATCGGTGCGCTGGGCGGCATCGAAGCATTGCTGGAGGGTCATGGTGGAACGCAGATCACTTCGGGGTCGGATTGAGTCGTGCGGCCTCATCCTGCTTTCGGCACTCGCGCTGACTGGAACTTCCATGCCCAGCCACGCCACTGAAGAACCGGAATTCCAGGTCGTCCGCGAGTTCGCGGGCATCGAGTTGCGGCAGTACGCCGCCTACACGGTGGCCGAGGTCGTGGTGGCCGGCCCGGCCGGCGAGGCCGGCAACCAGGCCTTCCCGATCCTGGCCGGCTACATCTTCGGCAAGAACAAGGGCGAGCGGAAGTTCGCGATGACGGCACCGGTGACGCAGGCCGCCGTGCCCGTGAAGCTGGAGATGACGGCGCCGGTGACGCAGACCGCCGCGCCCGGCGGCTTCCTGGTGCAGTTCGTGCTACCCAGGGGCGTGACCGTGGCCACCGCGCCCGAACCGCTTGACGCGCGCGTGCAGTTGCGCGAGGTGCTGCCCAGCCAGGTCGCCGTCATCCGCTACTCGGGCTTCTGGTCGCAGTCGAACTACGACGACCATCTGGCCAGGCTGCAGGCGGCCTTGCGCGCGGCCGACCTGGCATGGACGGGGGAAGCGGTCTATTCGCGCTACAACGCGCCGTTCACGCCCTGGTTCATGCGGCGCAACGAGATCTGGCTGCACCTGGCTGCCGCCCGCTGAGCGGCCGCGGCAACGCGCCGCACTCGGCGGCCATCACGCTGGCTGAGCTGCAGGTGCCGGTGTCGTCACCAGTGCCGGCGGCGTGGCGATGCCCAGGCGCCGCAGCAAGGGCACCTTCACGGCATCCAGCGCCAGCGCGAAGGCGGCCGCCGCAGCCAGGCAGCCGAGCACCAGCGGCAGCGGCAGTGGCGCCATCGCGAAGCCGCCCACGGCCAGGGTGGTGGCGATGCCGACGTCGGCCACCGACGAGGCCACCAGCCAGCCACTGGGCCGCGAAGACCACAGGTGCCTGCGCTCGCGGTTGCAGTAGGTGGCGGCCTGCTTGCCGAAGACGGTGACGACGAAGGCCAGTGTCTGTACCGCCGCCAGGGCCAGGCCCAGCCTGTACACGCCCCAGGCCAGGGCCGCGCTGCAGAAGGCCAGTTCGGCCCCGCCCATCACCGCGCCGGCCACCGTCAGCGCGCCGATGTGCCAGGCGTTGGGCCGCGCCGAAGGCTGCACGCGGTCGGTGGTCAACGCCATGCCCAGGAAGTCGCCGGTGATCATCACGATGACCATCAGCGTCGGCGTCAGCACGGCCTGGCGCGTCATCAGCAGGCCGACGACCAGGAACAGGCCGTGCATCACCTTGCCGGACAGCGAGTTCAGCGTGTAGCTGAGGATGCGCTGGAAGGTGATGCGCCCTTCCTTGACCGCGGCCACGATTCCGGCCAGGCCGGGTTCGGTCAGCACCATGCCGGCGGCCGACTTGGCGACATCGGTGGCGCTGGCCACGGCGATGCCGATCTGCGCCTGGCGCAGCGCCGGCGCGTCGTTCGCCCCGTCGCCGCACATGCCCACGGTGTGGCCGCCGTGCTGCCAGGCCTTGACGAGCTTGAACTTGTCTTCCGGCAGGGCGCCGGCATAGACCGCGAACGATTCCGGCAGCACCTCGGGCGTGATCTTGCCGGCCGGGCAGACGGCACCCGCGAGGCCCACTTCGCGGGCCACGGCGGCCGCGGTGTTGATCGAATCGCCGGTCACCATCACCGTGCGCACGCCCAGTTCACCCAGTTCGCGGACGAGTGCCGCCGAGTCCGGCCGCGGCGGGTCGCTGAGGGCGATGAAGCCGGCCAGCCGCAAGGCATCCGGCGGCCCCGTGGCGACGGCGAGGACGCGGTGCCCGGCGTCCTCGAAGGCCTTCAGCCGGGCGGCCGCTTCGGCGCTGGCCGGGGCCAGCGCCAGCACCACGCTGGGGGCGCCCTTGACGACGCGCAGCGCCACGCCGCCGGCGCCGTCGACCTTGGCCTCGGCCATCTTGGTGGCCGGGTCGAAGGGTGTGTAGCTCAAGAGCGTTGGCAGCTCGGCCGCCGGCAGCGGTGTGGCGGTGGCGGCCGCGCGCACGGCGGCATCGACGGGGTCGAGCCCGCCGTGCGAACTGGCGCTGCCGGCCAGCGCCAGCAGCCGCGCCGGCGTGAAGCCGGGCAGGGCATGCACGCCGGCCACGGTCAGCCGGTTGCTGGTGAGCGTGCCTGTCTTGTCCACGCACAGCACGTCCATGGCCGCGGCTTCGTCGACGGCCGACAGCCGTGTCGGCAGCACGCCCACCTTGGCCAGCGCGCGCGCACCGAGGGCCGAGGCCAGCGTGAAGGTGGCCGGCAGCGCCACCGGGATGGCCGCCAGCAGGGCCGTCAACAGCAGCGGCGCGATCTGCGTCCACGTCAGGCCGTAGCCATGGGCAGCGGCCACCAGCACGACCATGACGCCGGCGTTGAAAAGCGCCAGGTTGCGAACCACGCGCAGCACGGCTTTCTGCTGCGCGCTGGTGACGTGCGCCGTGCGCACGAGTTCCGCGGTGCGGCCGAAGCGGGTGTGCTCGCCGACGGCGGTGACCACCGCCACCGCCTCGCCGCGCTGCACCAGGGCGCCGGCATAGCTCTGCACCCCCGGGCCGCCCTCGACCGGCGCGGACTCTCCGGTCAGCATCGAGTGGTCGAGCTGCACGCTGCCGCTGACCAGCGTCACGTCCGCCGGCACGACGCCACCCAGCGACAGCTTCACGGTGTCGCCCACCACGACCGCGGCCGCCGGCACGGTCTTCCAGTGCCCGTCGCGCCGCACCGAGGTGTTCAGGGCCAGGCGCTTGCTCAGCGCCGCCAACGTGGCCTGGGCGCGGCTCTCCTGGTACAGCCCGAGGGCGGCGTTGAAGAGCAGCAGGCCGCCGATGACCGCCGCCTCCAGCCGCTTGTCCAGCAGCAACTCGAGCACGACGGCCGCTTCCAGCATCCACGGCACCGGCGCCCAGAGCTTGGTCACCGCCATGCGCCAGGCCGGTACCGCGGTGTCGGCCAGGCTGTTCGGCCCCGCCGCCTGCAGTCGGCGTTGCGCCTCGGCTTCGCTCAGGCCCGCCGACGTCGCGGCGGCGGCGGGCGCGGGGCTCTCGCTCACGGCGGGAGCGGGGCCATGCCGGCCCGTCAGTCCAGCAGGACCAGGTGCCCCTGGTCCTTCGCGGCCTCGATCTCCTCGACCGGCAGCGCCACCGAACTCTGGCCCCGCGCGCCCCAGATGATGTCGACCGAACGCCCGCCCAGGCCTTCGAGCAGGCAGGGGCCGATGGGGATGTTCTGCTTGCGCCCGGTGCCGGCCCGGTAGGAGACCGGGCCGACGATGCGCGCGCGGTGGGTCGTGATGTCCATGTCCTTGTCCTGTGCCTGGGCGCGTGGTGCGCCGGATGATGGGAAAGCCGACGCGCCGCGCCGGCCGACCGCGGCCCGGCGCGGCAGCAGTCCCGGGGTCAGCCGGTGACCGTCGTCCGGGCCTGGCCCAGCACGCTGCGCGCCTTTTCCTGGTCGGCAGCGCTGCCATGCACCACCAGCAGGTACTTGTCGACCTTCAAGGCCGCCTCGTACTTGATGACCTGGTCCTTGGGCACGCCGATCTGCGTCAGCGCAGCGCCGAGTGCCGAGAGGCCGCCGACGACGACGGCGCCTTCCAGCGCGCCGACGAGCGTGGACACAATGGGCCCGGCCATGCCGACCAGGCCCAGCCCGGGCAGGACGAACACCGCGGGGGCCTGCAGCAGGCCCCAGATGCCACCC
>CAIWPS010000776.1 GCA_903914615.1 uncultured beta proteobacterium
CCCTGGTGCAGGACATCGCCGATGTCGGCGCCGACGCCGTGTCCAGCCAGGGCCTGACGCTGGAGTCCAATGCATTCCAGCGCACCGGCAGCGACGCCATCTCGGGCGTCGACGATGTCAACCCGCCCGCCACCGGCATGACCGTCACCAACAACATGGTGCGCGACAGCGGCGTCATCATGCAGGGTGAGGTGACCCTGAGCGTGCCTCGCCGCTCTTACGCGGCCATCCGCCCCGGGCCTTCAGCCACGGTGTCCGGCAACGCCATCATCAATGCGGGCTACCACGGCATCTGGGCCATGGCCAACTCGGTGGTCGCCAACAACTTCGTCTTCGGCGTCTGCAGCGTCATCGACGACTGCGGCGGCATCTACATCTTCACCGACCACGACATCACCATCAGCGGCAACACCGTGGTGCACGCGCGGGGCGTGGCGGCCGGCAAGCCGGCGGGCCAGAACTACACCCAGGCCCAGGGCATCTACCTCGACGAATACACCATCAGGACGACGATCCAGAACAACACCGTCATCGACACCGACAACGGCGTTCAGGTTCATTCCTCGGCGATGAACACCTTGCAGGGCAACCGCTTCTTCGGCAACCGCAGCAGCCAGATCTGGATGCAGGAACAAGGCAACCGCTACAACCCCAATGGCGACCTCTACGGCAACACCGTGCTCAACAACCAGATGGCGCCCGTGACCGCGGGTTCGGTGGCCCTGCGTCTGGACACGATCTTCACGTCCACCGCCGCCTTCGCCACCTTCGACGGCAACCGGTACTTCGACCGCGCCTCGTCGGTCGTCGCCTACGCCAGCACACCGCAAGGAGCGCAAGCCTTCTCGCTCAGCCAGTGGCAGCAGTCCAGCGGCGTGGGCTCGGCCACCGCCGTCGACCGCAACGGCAGCAGCGTCAGTGCCAAGGGCTACTCGAACTATGCCGTCGCCGGCCCCAACATCGTTCCGAACAACGCCCTGGCGAACAACGCCGCGGGCTGGGCGACCTGGAACCAGACGCTGCCAGCCGGACAGCTGTTCCGCGAGGCCTGCCCGGCAGGCACCTGCCTGCGCTACGTGGCCGGGGGTTCTGCGGGTCTGGTTTCGTCGCCCAACTTCTCGGTGCTGCAAGGGCAGTGGTACCGGCTGGCCGTCGACCTTTCGACGCAAACCGACGCGCAACCGGTGCAGCTCATCGTCCGTCGCGGCGGTGGCGGCACCAACGGCTACGAGAGCCTGAGCGACCGGGTGCTGACCGTCACTGCCGGGAAGACCTGGGGGCGCTACGCCGTCGTCTTCCAGGCCACCGAAACGATCATCGCCGGCAACCCGGTGACGGGCGACAACGGTGCACGGGTGGACGTCGACGGCATCATCGCAGGCCAGTCGGTGAGCTTTGCGAACATGGAACTCGTGCCGGTCAGCCTGAGCAGCGTGGCGCAAACGGCCGGTGCCATGATCAATGCGGGCTCGGCCACAACGGCTGCGACCTGCGCCTATGCCAGCACCCAGCCCGCGCTGTGCGCAGCGTTCCGCAACCTGGCCAACGACCAGGCGCTGAGCTGGCCCTACAGCCTGGCCCCCTACAGCGCCATGCTGCTGTACGCGCAGGACCCGGCGCTGGTGGACAGCGACGGCGACGGCATTCCCGATTCGCAAGATGCCTGCCCCGGCACGCCGCCCGGCGCGGTGGTCAACGCGGCGGGCTGCAGCTGGGGCCAGCACTGAGCGCGGGCTGCTGCGGCCGCAGGACATAGACTCGGCCGCTTTGGCTCCCCGGCAAGCCCTGCTGGCGGGCCCACTGTCGCGCCGTTCGCCCTGTCCAACATGTCGGCTCCACTCGAACCCCGGCCCGCCGCCGATGCGCCGCCCCGCGTCCTGCTGGTGCACAACGCCTACCAGTACCGCGGCGGCGAAGACGCGGTGGTCGACGCCGAAGAAGCCCTGCTGCGCCAGCACGGCCATGCCGTGCTGCGCTACCAGCGCAGCAACGACGACATCGCCGCCGGCACGAGCCGTCTGCAACTGGCCAAGGACACGGTCTGGTCTGCCCGCACGACCCAGGACATCGCGCGATGGGTGTCCGACTTCCGGCCCGACATCGTGCATGTGCACAACACGCTGCCGCTGGTGTCGCCCTCGGTCTATTGGGCCGCGCACCGGGCCGGCGTGCCGGTGGTGCAGACCCTGCACAACTTCCGCCTGCTGTGCCCGCAGGCCATGCTGCTGCGCGAAGGGCGCATCTGCGAGGACTGCGTGGGACACGTGCCATGGCGCGCCGTGGTGCACCGCTGCTACCGCGATTCCGCTTCACAAAGCGCCGCGGTGGCAGCCACCGTCCAGGTGCACAGGTGGGCCGGCACGTGGCAGCAAAAGGTCACGCGCTACATTGCTCTGAACGAGTTCTGCAAGGCCAAGTTCATCGAAGGCGGCCTGCCGGCCGAACGCATCAGCATCAAGCCCAATTTCGTCGATCTGCCGGCGCCGCCCGTGCAGCCCCGTGACGGCCTGCTTTTCGTCGGCCGCCTGTCGCAGGAGAAGGGGCTGGACGTGCTGGCGCGCGCCCTGCGCCAGACTGGCACTGCCGTGCGCATCCGCGTGGTAGGCAGCGGTCCCGACCGGGAACTGTTGCAAGGTCTGCCCAACGCCGACGTTGTCGGGCCGCTGGACGCCCAAGCGGTGTACGCCCAGATGGCCCGTGCCAGCGCGCTGGTGCTGCCCAGCATCTGGTACGAGAACTTTCCGCGCACCTTGGTCGAGGCCTTTGCATGCGGCCTGCCCGTCATCGCCAGCCGCCTGGGCGCCCTGACCACGCTGGTTCGCGACGGCCAGACCGGGCTGCTTTTCGAGGCTGGCGATGCAGCCGACCTGCAGCGCAAGCTTGAATGGGCCACTGCGCACCCGGCCGAAATGCAGGCCATGGGTGCAGCCGCACGCGCGCAGTATGAGAGCGCGTGGACGCCAGGCGCCAACTACAAGGCGCTCCTGGCTATCTACGACCAGGCCATGCAGCGCTAGACCAACGATGTAGGCCTTGGCTGGAAGTCTCGAACGCGCCGTACCGGGCGCTTCCCTGTCAGGCGGCCAAAGCGTTAAGATGCCGCGTCGCAATTGCAACGCACCCCATGAAATCCTCGTCCTTCCCGTCCCTCCGCGTGGAGCCCGAGTTGCGCGAGGCCGCAGAGAGCGTGCTTCGCGATGGCGAGACCCTGAGCGGCCTGATCGAGACCTCGGTGCGTGAAACCATCCAGCGACGGCGCGTTCAGGAGGAGTTCATCGCCCGTGGCCTGCGCGCGCGCGAAGACGCCGAGCGCACCGGCATCGACCACTCTGCCGAATCTGTTCATGAAGAGCTGCAGCGGCGCCTGGAAGCGCGGCGCAAGTCGGCCCTGAGGTGAGTGCGGGGTTTGAAGTCCGGTACACCAACGCCGCACGAGACGACCTGTTGCGGCTGTTCGACTTCCTGCTGGCACGGGCCCAGACCAAAGAAGACTTCGAGTCGGCCCAGATGGCGATCGACGCGATTCGGGACACCGTGGAGCGAAGCCTGAGCCGCGCACCGTTCATCTTCCGAAAGGCTGGCGACAGCCCGTTCCTTCGCGAGTTGATGATCCCGTTCGGTGGCGCAGGCTACGTTGCGCTGTACGAGATCAAGGATGCCTCCCACGTCTTGATCCTTGCCGTTCGCCATCAGCTTGAGGACGACTACCACTGAGCGCTCCAAGCCCCGGAAGGCCGGGTGCAATCAGGAGCGCGTGAACACCGCAGGCCCATAGCAGGCCGCCATGAACCCTTCACATCCCGTCGGCCCAGCGGCAAGTCGGGCCCGCGCAGGCGGCTGCGCACAAGCCCGCCTGGGGCAGATCAGCCCTGCCCTGAAATGGCCAGCGCATCGAGCCACGCGGAGAATTCCGCGGGCACCTTCGCGCCATAGCCGCCGTGAACCCATTTCGAGCCAGCCCGCAGTGCCTTGGCCAGTGCACGCATCGGCGGGCGCGGCAAGCGTGAAAGGCGCGGCGCTTCACGGTGACGCAGCGCCTCGTCTTCCTTGCGGCCTTCGGCTTTGAGGGACCGCGTCTTCTGCTCGGGGTAGTAGCGCATGCAGGACAAATAGGCAGGAATATGGCGGGGCGGGCTGTGCCTAGCGAAACGCAGCCACAAATCGGCATCCATCGTCAGATTCAAACCGATGTCGAGACCGCCAACGCGCTCGTACAGGCTGCGCCGCCAAAAGACCGAGGGCTGCGCCAGGTAGTTGTGATCGAAGAGGAATGCCGTCTTGCTCCAGGGCATTTCCTTCTTGCAGCGCAATGGATTACCCGCAGCGTCTATCCACAGCGCATCGCCGTAAAGCCATTCCACCTTGGGATGCGCCGCAAAGAACCTGCCCACGTTTTCCAATGCACCGGGCAGCAGAAGATCGTCGGAGCACAACCAGCCCTGAATCTCGCCCGTGGTGCGCTTGAAACCCTTGACCAAGGCGTCTGTCTGCCCGCGGTCGGGTTCGGAAACCCAATAGGCCAATGCAGACTCGTATTGGCGTATCACACTTACGGAATTGTCATCGGAGCCGCCGTCCACGACCACGTATTCAAGCGCCGGGTAATTCTGCTCGATCACCGAACGCAGCGTCGAGCCGAGGAAACGCCCCTGCCTGTACGAACACGTCACGATGGAAAGGGTCGGCAGCTGCATCATGCCAAGGCCGGCGACCTCAGCCTGTCGCCTTGGGCGACTTCGGCCGGCGATGCCTGGGTCAATTGGCGATGCAGCGCCCACATCAGGCCCGCGCTTCCCCATATCCAAAAGCCATGCACGGGGCTGATTAGCGGCGGATTGACGGCATAGGTCACGATCGCGTCGATCTGCATCAACGCCAGCAAGAAAAGCCAGCGCCAGGCGCGCGCTCCGCCACGCTGGACCGGGGAGGCCAATTCGACCACTGCCGCCCAGCTGATCGACAGAATGCGCCACACCACCGCGAGCCACAAGGCCAGGCCGATCAGGCCCCCGTGGGCCAGGATGTCGAGGATGTCGCTGTGGGTGGGCAGCTCCTGCGTGGCAACTTCTACCTTGTACAGCGTGAAGTAATTGACCGACGATTCCGTAAACCCAGTGCCCCAGATCGGGGACGAAAGAAAGCGGCGCCAGGCAATGCCATACATCTCGGTTCGGTAGTCCACATTGCCGGTGGGCAGCTTCGTGCGGTAATTCAGCCACGCATAGAACAGGCCGGCCGCGCAGACCACCAGCACCACGACGATGAAATAGATCCAGGCCGTGGCGCGCAGCGTGCTCTGTTGCTTCGCGATGCGCACGATGCCGACCAGGGCACATGCCGCCAGGGTGGTGAGCATCATCAGGAAGGTCGTGTTCTTGAACGAGAAGGCACACAGACCCACCAGCGTCAGTCCCAGCACCACCTGCCATGCGCGCAGGGGGCGGGCCGTGAGGAAGTAGCCGCCCAGGGGAACGACGACGAAGATCGACTCGTGGAACAGGTGGTCGGTGGGCACCAGGATGCCCAGCATCGAGACCGCCATCAGCACGTAGATCACCGCCAGCGACTTCATGAACAGCATGGGGTTGGCGTCGGAACGCACGGCCACGGCAACGGCCGGCAGGAACAGCATCCCCAGCCCCATCGCCAGGAAGCTTTCCTTGATGTCCTCGGCAAACCGGGCAAAGGCGCTGCCCAGAATGATGAAGAGGCTCAGCACGATCA
>CAIWPS010000777.1 GCA_903914615.1 uncultured beta proteobacterium
CGGCCCGGGGCACCGCGGCGGCCAGCGGCAGCGCGTCGTAGCAGGCCAGCCGCGCACCGGCATCGGCCAGGCCGCGGCAGCGCCGCAGCGCTTCGTCGTCGGCATGGGCCAGCGGTGCGGCCAGCACCAGCAAGGGCAGGAGGGCAAGCTTCATGGGACGCGGGCGCAGCGCAGGGGCGAAGCCGCGATCGTAGCCCTCGCGGCGGCGCGGCTCAGGCGGCCAGGCGGACGCGGTTCTTGCCCAGGCGCTTGGCCTCGTACATGGCCTCGTCGGCACGGCCGACCAGGTCCTCGAAGCGCGCGCCGGCAGGCGCCATCAGCACGACGCCGAGACTGGCGGTGCAACGCGCTGCGCTGCCGTTGCCGATGGCCACGCAGGCCGACTCGATGGCCTGGCGCACGCGCTCGGCGGCGGCCCGGGCGGTGGCGGCGTCGGCGTCGGGCAGCACGAGGGCGAACTCTTCGCCGCCCCAGCGTCCCACGAGGTCGGTGGCGCGCAGCACCGACACGCAGGAGCGCGCGGCCACGCGCAGCAACTGGTCGCCCGCCAGGTGGCCGAGCTCGTCGTTGATGCGCTTGAAGTCGTCCAGGTCGACCATCGCCACCGCCAGCGGGCGGTGCTGGCGCGGCGCGCGGTCCAGTTCGCGCTGCGCCAGCTCGACGAAGCGGCGGCGGTTGAGCAGGCCGGTGAGCTCGTCCTTCCAGGCCAGCTCCATGGCGGCGCCGCGGGCGACGTCGACCTCCTGCAGCAGGCGCACGATGAGCCAGCTGACGGGGCCGGCGACGACCGTCGGCACCGCCACGGCGATCGACATGTAGCGCCAGAAATGAGGCGCCACGCCGCCGTACAGGGCCACGGTCATCACCATCGTCGCGGCCGACGAAAGCACGATGCTGGCGGCGACGACCAGGGCCACGGCGCCGAAGACAGGCAGGCGCAGCACATGGCGCCGCAGGGACTCGAGATCGAGCATCACGTCCATATCGGCACCGGCGGGCCCGGCTTGAGGCGGTCTCCTAGAATCATGGCCATGCCGCGCAAGCTCTTCGTCACCACCGCCCTGCCCTATGCCAACGGGCCCTTCCACATCGGCCACATCATGGAATACATCCAGGCCGACACCTGGGTGCGATTCCAGCGCATGCAGGGCGCCGAGGTGCAGTTCGTCTGCGCCGACGACGCCCACGGCGCGGCCATCATGATCGCCGCCGAGAAGGCCGGCGTGACACCGCAGCAGTTCGTCGCCGCGGTCGGCGCCGGCCGCAAGCAATATCTCGACGGCTTCCACATCGCCTTCGACCACTGGCATTCCACCGACGCGCCGGAGAACCACGAGCTGGCGCGCAGCATCTACCTGGCGCTGCGCAAGAACGAGCTCATCGACACCCGCGTGGTCGAGCAGTTCTTCGACCCCGACAAAGGCATGTTCCTGGCCGACCGCTTCATCAAGGGCGAATGCCCGAACTGCGGCGCCAAGGACCAGTACGGCGACAACTGCGAGGTCTGCGGCGCCGTCTACACGCCGACGGAACTGAAGAACCCGTACTCCGCCTTGAGCGGCGCCGTGCCGGTGCTGCGCAGCAGCGAACACTTCTTCTTCCGCCTGTCCGACCCGCGCTGCGTCGAGTTCCTCGAAGCCTGGACCCAGGACGGCCGCCTGCAGCCCGAGGTGGCGAACAAGGTGCGCGAATGGTTCAAGCGCACGCCCACG
>CAIWPS010000778.1 GCA_903914615.1 uncultured beta proteobacterium
GTGGTGAAGAAGTCGGCCATCCGCGGCGTTTCTCAGTCGGGCAACTTCACGCGCCAGTTCATCTTCCTGGGCATGACCCAGGACGAGTCCAACCGCATGGTGCACGAGGGCGCCTGGCCCATCATCGCCGGCCGCCGCGTCGCCGCCAACGTGCGCTGGGGCCAGCCCGACGGCGTGCTGGAGCTCTACCAGATGGGCAGCGAAGGCCCGCAATGGTGGGTCGACTGGCCGGACACGGCGCGCAACCTGCCGGCGGCCAGCATCTTCACGCGCTGCAACCTGAACGGCACCTGCCCGAAGGTCATCGAGCACTTTGGCTCGTCGGAGGTCTTCGCGCTGAAGATGACGACCGAATGGGTCGGCACGAGTGCCAACGTCGACATTCCGCTGACGCGCAACGTGCGCCGCTACTACGTGCCCAGCACCACCCATGGCGGCGGCGCGGGCGGCTTCGCCTACACGCCGGCGGCCGTGCCCAGCTGCCCCGGCAACAACTACGGCACCGGCCTGCTCGCTGCCAACCCGGTGCCGGAAACCCAGTTGGTCAACGTGCTGAGGCTGGCGATGCGCAACTGGCTCTTCAACGGCGCCTTGCCCCCGCCCAGCCGCTACCCGACGATTGCCGGCGGCAATCTCGTCGACCCGACCCAGGCCGCGATGGGCTTCCCCAGCGGCGTACCCGGCGTGCCGGCGAGCTTCTTCCAGCCCGAGAACTTCCTCTTCCCGGTCTTCCAGTACGACTGGGGCCCGCAGTTCAACGAGAGCCAGGCCAGCGGCGTGGCCACCAACATCCCGCCGGCCATCCTGCAGGTCATCCCGATGAAGGTGCCGCGCGTGGACGCCGACGGCAATGAACTGGGTGGCGTGCCCACGGTGCTGCGCGACGCGCCGCTGGGCACCTACGTGGGCTGGAACATCACCGACGGCAGCGCCGCCGTCGGCAAGCCCTTCCATGCCGGGCAGGTCTGCAACTACGTCGGCGGCTACATCCCCTTCGCCGCCAACCTGACGCAGCGGCTGGCCAATGGCGACCCGCGCCTTTCGCTGGCCGAGCGCTACGGCAGCCAGTCCGGCTACGTCGCCGCGGTGACCGCCGCCGCCTCAAACGCCTATGCCCAGGGCTACCTGCTGGCCGCCGACCGTGACGCGCTCATCGCTGCCGCCGCCGCGCCGGGCTGGTGGCCCGCGGCCGGCAATGCGACGGTGTCGCGCAGGCCGCAGCCCGCGCCGACCCCCATCGCCGCGCCTTTCGATGCGGGCACGGCGCGGCAGTGAGCCGCAGATGCATACTGACCTGACCCCAAGTCGTCGTCGACACCGATCGAGGAATGCCATGAAGACAGCCGCCCTGTTCGCGCTCTTGCTCGCTGCCGGTGCCGGGCCGGCCCTGGCCGCCTTCTCGGGCCCTGCGGCGCCCGCCAACTTCACCGTCAGCAATGTCGGCACGCTGACGGGCGGCTCGCCCACCCTGGGACAGGCGCTCTTTTCGCCGACCCAGCTCTTCATGGCTGGCAGCGACACGCTGGCCTCACCCGCCGGCAGCTTCACGCCGGGATGTTCGGGCGGCGTCTACGGCGTGCTGGCCAGCCCCTGCGAGCTGGACGTCACGATCGCCACCGCGGGCAGCTACAGCTTCAGCTGGAACTACATCACCACCGACAGCGCCGGCCCGGCTGGCGACATCTTCGGCGTCATCGTCGACGGCGTGCACCTGCAGCTGTCTGACCCGGGCGGCGCCTTTGCCCAGACGGGATCCGCCACCTTCACGGCCCAGAGCTCCTTCGGCTGGTTCATCAACTGCACTGACTGCATCGACGGTGCGGCCACGGCCACGGTGTCGGCGTTCACGCTCACGCCGGCGGTGCCCGAGCCTGCGTCGGCGCTGCTGCTGCTGTCGGGCGTTGCCGTCGTGGGCCTGGCCCGCCGCCTGCGCCGCCCCGCCTAAGGCGCGGCGAGCCGCGAAGCCAGGTCCTCGAAGCTCTCGATCACGAGGTCGAACTCGCCCGGTTGCCAGGCCGGTTCGATCGTGCCCACACCGTGTTCCAGCGGCCTGCGCACATACGCCGTGCGCAGGCCGTTGGCCTTCGCGGCGCGCAGGTCCGATGGGTGGCAGGCCACCAGCATCAGGTCACCCGGCGCCAGGTCCAGCAGGCGCGCGCAGCCCAGGTAGACCTCGGGGTCGGGCTTGTAGTGGCCGAAGAGCTCGGCCGAGATGATGCAGTCCCAGGGCAGGCCGCCGTGCTTGGCCATCTCGGTCAAGAGCGAGAA